>NZ_JAQMTM010000090.1:0-13263 GCF_028331085.1 Anabaena sp. CS-542/02 | reverse complement strand
GGGTGGGGATCATGAGGACGCCGAACCAACCGATGTAAATGCGGTTATCGGTGCTGGTGATCCATTCGCAGAAGCGATCCCATACGTTGGCGCTTTGGCGCTGTTGTAAGGTTGTGGTCATTTGTTTATGATTGCGGTTATTTATGTATGAATTAGACAGGTTTGTTTTCTGTCTATGAAACTACTTTACAATTGTTTACAAATGTTTGGCAAGGGGTATTTTTTTTATAAAAATTATGCTTTATGTAAGTTTTACTTATAATTAGCTCAATTCTGGGGGAGGGTCTTAAGGAAAAAGGTATGCTGAATCAAACTGTCATCGCATCTACTTAGTGGTTATGATGAACCAAAGCTATAAATATCAATTTAGCTGGTTTGACTGGTTTTGTTTGTGGTATCCTCCCGGTTGGCTGATCTTATTTAATCGCCACTGGCAACATTACTATACAGATCCTGATGGTTGGCGGGGGTTGGAATATCTACTGTTTTTAATTCCTGGGGGGTTTTATCTAGCATTTTTGATGCGGTGGTTGCGTTTGGGTTGTCGTTCACCCAGAAATGATCTGGCGGAATTTAACCCCAACTATCAACAGGCATTTCGGGAAGAGGTGTTGGCTCCGATTGTAAAATATTATTTTCGGGCAAAATTGCAGCGAATCGAGAACTTACCCAGCACAGATCCGATAATTGTAGCGATGAATCATGCGGGGATGTGTTTTCCCTGGGACTTTATCTGTTTGGGTTATTTATTAGGGGAAGCGCGGGGTTGGAGAGTACAACCGTTAGCGGGGGTATCATTATTTGAACATCCTTGGGTGGTGTGGTGGTTACCGTCGCAATGGTCGCAGGTTTTGGGTGCTGTGCGAGCTAACAGGAATGACTTTGAAACAGCTATAGCTAAAGGTAAAACCTTATTATATGCTCCCGAAGGATTACGCGGACCTCTCAAAGGTTGGAGTCAACGCTATCAACTGCAAAAATTCGATATCAGTTTTATGGAACTGAGCGATCGCTATCAAGTGCCAATTCTGCCAGTCCTGTGTATTGGCAGCGAATCATTGCATCCCTGGGCAGTCAACGTCAAGAAACTGCAACAAATATTTAAACTACCCTTCCTACCCATATCACCATTAATAATTGTTTTAATCATATTTCCCTCCATGGGAGTGTGGGCGATGAGAACCCAGCTTAATTACTTTATCCAACCTTTAGAAAAAATCAAATCAGTGCAAAAACGTAAAGCTATCTATGAGCAAGCACAACAGCTGCGAGAAAAACTACAAATGCAAATAAAAAACTTGAGGTTTAACTTCCGAAACGGTAGCCTTTCCCGTAAACAGTATGAATGAGTGGTTGTTCTTTCCCTAGTTCAATTTTGCGCCGCAGTAGGCGAATCAAAGCAGCGATCACATTACTATTTGGTTGTTCTTGATCTTGCTGCCAGAGATTTTGTAAAATCTGGGTATGGGTGAGTAGGTTTCCTGTATTTTCCATAAAGTATTTTAGCAGTTGAGTTTCCTTTTGAGATAACTCAATCACCCGTCCTTGACGATAAGCCACTTGATTTTGATAATCTAGTTGTAAATCAGCCACAATCAAGCGTCCCAGGGTGGTTTCATGGGTGGGGGAACCAGCACGACGCAATAAAGCCCTGACCCGTGCTAATAATTCTCGCAGTTCAAAGGGTTTGACTAAATAATCATCAGCACCCGCATCTAAACCTTGTACACGGTCATCTAGAGTATCCTTGGCTGTGAGAAATAGTACAGGGGTAGTTTTACCTTGGCGGCGCAACTCCTGACAAATCTCTAAACCTGTTTTCCCTGGTAGCATCCAATCTAAAATCAGTAAATCATAAGTAGTTACTGCGGCGAATTGACTACCTATGACACCATCATAAGCTATATCCACATAGTAACCCTCGCGGGTTAACACGCGACTCAAGGGGTCAGTCAGTTCAATTTCATCGTCAACTAATAAAATTCTCATGCTGCTTATGGTAAGCAATCAAGATATTCTCAAGATAAATTAACTGGCAAAAAGAAAATGTTAACTGTAGCATTGCCCAAAGGGGAACTACTCAAAAATAGCATCCGCCTACTCAAGTCTGTAGGATTGGATTTTAGCGCTTTTTTAGATTCTGGAATGCGTCAACTGCAAATTCCCGACGCTAGTGGGCGAGCAACAGGGTTACTGGTGCGGGGACAAGATGTACCTGTATATGTAGAATATGGTCAGGCACAGTTGGGGATTATTGGTTATGATGTGCTGCGGGAGAAAAAACCCCAAGTTGCACATTTAGTTGATTTACAGTTCGGTCATTGTCGAATGTCGGTGGCTGTCAAAGCATCTAGTGCCTATAAATCACCTTTAGATTTACCTCCCCATGGTCGAGTTGCTTCTAAGTATGTTAATTGCGCTCGGGAATATTTCCACAGTCTGGATCTACCCATAGAAATTGTACCCCTGTATGGTTCAGTGGAACTAGGCCCCATTACAGGAATGTCAGAGGCGATTGTCGATTTAGTTTCTACTGGGCGGACTCTACGGGAAAATGGTTTAGTAGAAATTACTACTTTGTATGAAAGTACGGCGCGGTTGATTGCTCATCCTCTGAGTTATCGTCTCAATACAGGTAACTTGCATCAATTAGTAGAACAACTGCGCCAGGAAGTAGCTGTAACTGTGGTTTAAAAACAGTAATCTCCAGGATGTTTCAATCATTCTGGAGTAATTATTTATGCTTTTGGGCACAGATGCCCTCGCTGGCCATCGCACCAACCCCTAACAATCACCTCATAGCTTTCACAGTGTATACCCTGACCTATGTTATTCACATCTATACAGTGAAAGGTTTCCCAAGGAATATCTTCAATGGCACCACATCGACTACAGTAAAAGTGATGATGGGGTTCTACATTGGCATCATAGCGACAAACCCCCTCTTCTAGTAATACCTCCCGCACAAGACCCACCTCCCGCAGAGCTTGTAGCGAACTGTAAATAGTCGCCTGGGATGACACGGGAAAGTCTTTGTTTAGATCCGCCAGGATGGTCTCAACTGTAGGGTGATCACACCGAGATAACAAATTTGCATAAACTGCGAACCTCTGAGGAGTCACCCTCAAACCCTTTGATTTCAAGGTTTGAATAATTGTGTGTGCCTCTTGTTGCATATTTGCGGCTACATTTTTCATTTTAACGATGTCCCTATTATAGTCACCGCCAGTAATAAATTAGTATTATGTGTTCACTAATTGAATATTTAAGTATTTATGACTATTGAAATTTTCCTAAATAAGAATTATTCTGATATAGTTCTAAGTGATGATAATATTACTATGGCTGTGATCGAAAAAGTTCCCAATGTTGTCTTTAAAACCCGGGTGCGTGACGAGTCCATTGGTGGACCAAACCCATTCCGTTGGCAAGACCGCACCACACAAGATATTTTTGGTGGTAAGCGTGTAGTAGTATTTTCACTACCTGGAGCTTTTACCCCCACTTGCTCCACATC
Organism: Anabaena sp. CS-542/02; assembly: GCF_028331085.1. NCBI lineage: Bacteria > Bacillati > Cyanobacteriota > Cyanophyceae > Nostocales > Nostocaceae > Anabaena > Anabaena sp. CS-542/02. The sequence goes on along the minus strand of NZ_JAQMTM010000090.1, from coordinate 9,746 downwards.
TCACCTCCCCCGTTATGAAGAACTGTATGACCAATTCAAAGCCCTGGGTATTGATGAGGTCATTTGTGTATCTGTGAATGATGCCTTTGTTATGTTCCAATGGGGTAAACAACAAGGGGCTGATAAGGTATTTTTATTACCCGATGGCAATGGGGAATTTACCCGGAAAATGGGGATGTTAGTTGATAAGTCTAACCTGGGCTTTGGTCTGCGGTCTTGGCGCTACTCAATGGTAGTGAATGACTGCAAAATTGAAAAGATTTTCATTGAGGCTGGTTACGAAGATAACTGTCCTACAGACCCATTTGAAGTTTCCGATGCAGATACCATGCTCAATTACCTCAAAGGAGCTTAAAACTCCTACTGGTGTGTAATATTTTAAGGGACTGGGAATTGGGCATTGCCCTTTCCCCAGATGGAAATCTAAAATTTGAGGGACACATGAGTTACGATTTCGACTTATTTGTAATTGGTGCTGGGTCTGGTGGTATTGCCACCGCTAGACGTGCGGCGGAATATGGAGCTAAGGTAGGGGTGGCTGAGTTTGACCGACTAGGCGGAACCTGCGTAAATCGTGGCTGTGTCCCTAAAAAGTTAATGGTCTATGCATCCCATTTTCCTGACTTGTTTGCAGAAGCTCAAGGATATGGGTGGAGTGCGGTGGAAAGTTCCCTGGACTGGGAAAAGATGATCACGGCGGTTAACAATGAAGTAACTCGCCTCAATGGTATTTATCAAAAGATGCTGGATAATTCCCAAGTTGAACTCTGGGAAGGATACGGTACATTTATTGATGCTCATACAATTCAGGTGGGGGAGCGTCAAGTTACTGCTGATAAAGTTTTAATTGCAGTAGGTGGTTATCCTATTAAGCCAGATATTCCTGGAATTGAACACGCTATTACTTCCGATGATATTTTTCATTTGCAGGAAAAACCTCAACGCATAGTAATTTTAGGGGGGGGATACATCGGTTCAGAATTTGCTTGTATTCTCAATGGTATGGGGAGCGAAGTTACCCAGATAATTCGTCATGACAAGATTTTGCGTGGTTTTGATGAAGATTTACGCAATGAAATTCAGGAAGGAATGGGTAAGCATGGTATTCAAATTCTCCCCAATTCCCAATTGACCGCTATAGAAAAAACCCCAGAGGGTATTAACGTCAAAATCCGTCGGGGTGATGAGGAGGAAGAAACGGTAGTTGTGGATGTGGTCAGTTTAGCAGCTACTGGTCGTAAACCCAACACGCAAAAGTTAGGTTTAGAAAATACTCAGGTTCAGCTCGATAGTAAAGGCGCGATTATTGTAGATCAATACAGTCAAACTACTGAAGAAAATATCTATGCGGTAGGAGATTGTACAGATAATATTAATTTAACTCCTGTGGCGATTAATGAGGGGCGAGCCTTTGCAGATACGGTATTCGGTAATAAGTGCCGTAGGATGAGTTACGAAAATGTACCTACAGCAATTTTTACTACTCCAGAGGCGGCAACGGTTGGCTTAACTGAGGCGGAAGCTAGGGCAAAATATGGTAATGCGATTAAGGTTTACCGCAGTCGCTTTAGACCAATGTATTATACATTGGCCGGTAAGGATGAAAAAACCATGATGAAATTAGTGGTTGATCAAAGTAATAACAAGGTTTTAGGGGCGCATATGGTGGGTAATAGTGCTGCTGAAATTATACAAGGAGTGGCGATCGCCCTGAAGATGGGTGCTACTAAAGCCGATTTTGATGCTACAGTCGGTATTCATCCCACCTCTGCTGAGGAATTTGTCACCATGCGATAGGTTATTAGTTGGGTCAAACGCCCCACCCACGAGGGGATGGGGTTTTACGCCCGATCAATAAATCTTCCCCATTGACATAGTACTACTATTAATACTAATATAAAGAAGTTAATACCAACTTGCTGTTTAAAGCTGTCATTACGTTAACGATTAAAAAAGACGTATGGCACAAATAGAGAAACTCCTTGCTCAGTTAAGAAACAATCCTCAGAATGTCAACTTTGCCGATTTAGTCAAGGTTTGCAATCATTATTTTGGAGAACCCAGACAGCAAGGAACAAGCCATTGTGTCTATAAAACACCCTGGTCTGGAAATCCGCGCATTAACATTCAAGAAAAAAATGGCAAAGCAAAGGTTTATCAGGTAAAGCAGGTTTTGGACGCGATTGAAAAAATTGAGGAAATGAAAGATGGTTAACCACGACCACTACACCTATAGAGTTACTTGGTCAACGGAGGATCAAGAATTTGTAGGACTGTGTGCTGAATTTCCAGGTCTATCTTATCTCCACGAAAATCGTCCTACCGCACTTGAAGGTATTACAAACTTGGTAAAAGATGTAGTAGCTGATATGGCGGCCAATAATGAGAGGATTCCGGAACCCATTGCAGAAAGAAGCTACAGTGGTAAATTTCAAGTTCGTATTCCTCCAGAGCTTCACCGTAGATTAGTTATAGAAGCAGCTGAGGAAAATGTCAGCTTAAATCGCTATATCAGCCTTAAACTGGCATCTTAAATTATACAAGAATTATACAAGGAGTGGCGATCGCCCTGAAGATGGGTGCTACTAAAGCTGATTTTGATACCACCGTCGGTATTCATCCCACCTCTGCTGAGGAATTTGTCACCATGGGATAGGTTATTACTTGAATAAATTTGAACAATGCCCTAGATTAGGGCATTTTTTGCACTTGACATCATGAACAGATGGTATATTATTGTTCCATACAAGATTTACTTAAAATAGTTTACCTATGTCTGTTCAGTCTGTAACCCTGGCTAACTTTTTTGGCTTCATCGCACTGATAGCTTACATATTGACTTTAACGCCAAGTATATTTAAAACTGTTTTCCCCAAAACCCGCCAAAATCAAACCTTACGTTGGTTACTGAAAAAACGGCGAATTATTGGTATTGCATCCTATGTTTTAGCTTGCAGCCATGGTTTACTTATAGTGTTTAAACACAATATTGATTTCTTCAATCCTCTTACTTATATTCATTACTTTCAAGGAATATTATCATTTTTTATTCTAACTTTACTAGCAATTACTTCTAATGATTGGAGTGTCAAACTATTAAAAAAGAAATGGCAGAATATGCACAGATTAACTTACCTGCTGATCTTTATCCTACCCTGGCATATTTTAGATAAAATGTCATACTCTTGGAGTTATTTAACTCCATTATCAGTATTGATTGGCTTTATTATTATGTGTTTATTCATTCAAAGAGTAATTATAGACTGGAAAAGACATCTACAGCCATAGCTAGAATAATAAGGGGCGATGAATCTAATCTTGTTTAACTCTGAGGTTTTCATCCACATTCAGGATTTTTCTGGCGTTAACCATATGCTCTTCAGACACTTGAGGATGTTCCCCATTAGTTGTAATTATTAATTCTCCAATAGCATCCTGGGCGTGTTCATTGAGGGAATCAATTAATAAAGTGGGCGTGGTACTGTTGGATTGGGCGATTTCCTCAATAGTTACCAGGGGATGCTCTTGTTCTACTATAGCTTTTAACGCCTGAATTTGATGGTTGGGGAGGATTTCTAAAAGTTTCTGCCATTGTTCAGGTAAAATCTCAGATGTATTGATTGTCTCTACAGAATCAATTAACTCCGTAAAAGGAAACACATCATTGCCATCTTCATGGCAATTTTCAGGTGATAGTTCTGGATTTAATGTTTCTGGTTGTTGAAGTAATTCCCATACTTGGCTTTGTAATGAGTCTCTTTCTGCTTGCAATAAGGAGATTTCTGATGTGAGTTGCTGTAATTCTGATTGCTTTTCGGTGATTTTATTTTCTAGGTAATTGAGGTTTTCGGCTAAATTTTCCGTTTCAGTTTTGGTAGATAATAATAATTGTTTTTGCTCATTAATCTGTGTTTCTAGTGCTTGAATTTCCGTTCGCAGTTCATACATTTTTTCCTCTAGTTGGGGTTTGAGCCTACCTAACAGAGTGACATTAGTCTCAAGTTCTTGTTTTTCTTCTTGGAGTTGATAGATTTGATTTTGCAACTGCATAATTTCACCACGAAAGGTATTACAATTCAACTCCATACGACGTTTTTCGGTTGTGAGTTGAGAGCAGGTATGATGCAGTTCTGTTTTATTTTGTTCCAGAGCTTCTATTTCAGCACTGAGGTTAATGGTGTCGGTTTCTAACTGCTGTTTTTGGGCCGCAAATATACCTAAATCTCTATGAATTTTATCTCTTTGAATACGAGACTCTGATATTTGATTTTCCAAGCTTTGTGAATCTGCGTACAAGAAGTTACGCATCTCTTCTATTTGATTAACTTCTTGAACAATCCGCCGTTTTAGTCCCTCCATTTCTTTAATGCGCTTGCGATTGGAAGTTAAAATCATCATTTCAGAATGGCCACGGCGCTTATCTGTAAATAATGTGGCTGCATAGGTAGAAATTATAGTAATTATACCGGTGATTAAGGCTTGGTTGAAATTCCACTGGGGGACAAGACTAATACCAAAGCTGATACTAAAGGCGACGATACCTAGGATATATCGATTACTGATGCTTGCTGATGGCATATTGGTTTTTCTCAGGGTATTTGAGTTGTTAGGATAGGTATGTTTTAATCTCATTACTACTCAGCAATATAATTGTGAAATATCTAACTATAATTATTTGTGGATTTTAGGGTTTACCAGAACAAAATATCACCAGAGAAATAATTTCATGTTCAAAGTAAACAAAGATAATGATAGGGGCTTGTCATCGATTTTAAGTGATGATTTCATGGGATGTGATGTGTATGGGGATGAGATCCTGTTAAATCTGCTTTTAAGAAATCAATAAACTGCCTTGCTGTACGTCCAGAACGCCCATTGTGGCGGGTTGCCCACTGTAATGCTTGATATTCTAAATCTTCTGGAGTAATATCAATTTGGGCTTGTGCTGCTAAATGTTGGACAATTTTTAAATAAGTATCCTGATCGGCTGGTGCAAAAGTAAGAGTGATACCAAAGCGATCGCTAAAAGAAAGCTTTTGCTGCATTGTATCCCAGGAGTGGATTTCGTCATTATCTTTGGGTGTGGGTCTGTCTGTAAAAAACTCGCGAATTAAGTGGCGACGGTTGGAAGTAGCATAAACCACAGCATTTTGGGGACGTGCTGTCAAATTACCTTCCAAAACTACCTTAAGTGCTTTAAAAGCATCATCATCTTCTTCAAAGGAAAGGTCATCAACAAAGATAATAAATTTTTGTGGTACTCCCCGCAACTGCTCGACAATTTTGGGCAAATTGTGCAAATCAGATTTTGCGACTTCCAGCAAACGTAGATGGCGATCGCCATACTCATTTAACAAAGCTTTGACCACAGAAGATTTACCCGACCCCCGACTACCGTAAAGTAGTATATGCTGTGCCACCTCTCCTGATAATAAAAACTCTGTATTTTTGATTAAAGTTTCTTGTTGAGACTCGTAACCCACTAAAGTTTTCAGGTTGATCGGGTCAGGGTACTTGATACCCACAAACTTACCTTCTTGCCAGCGCAAAGCATGATACTCTACAAATAAACCTGTGCCAAACTGGCGATAATGAGCTGCCAAATCTTCCACAGCATCGCCCCAATTATCTAACTTTTGTAGCAACACCTTGAACTTTGTCTCTATACCGATGTTTTGTTCTGTGTACCAGACAATAGGTGAAATGGGTAACTGAGCTACAGTTTGCACCCACTCGCTCAAAGAAGCACTACTACATTCATAAAGATTCTGCAACACCTGTAAATCATGCTCCACTGCTGCTAGTAACGACCGGGGTAAATCTTCAAAGTCTTGCTGTTGAGCCAGTTTACTAAAAGGATTCTCACTACGCAGAATTTGACTAATTAGGTAGTCTTCCCAATTTTGATGTTTAGCACTTAAGGCATAAAAATAACTGCCATAAGCTTTAAGACAACTCCGTGCATCGGCATCAGTGTAACGTATAGCTTGCAACAGGTCAAGAAATGCAATCCCCACTTCGCTTTCCAGTACAGATTGGTAGAGTAAAAGTGATGCTGCTTGACATTGGAGAAATTGAACCTGGCTATGGCTATAGGATGAATTACGTGGCATCGCTGGATTATCCATCAATTAACAGGGTAGTTTAAATAAGGCACTATCGTCAATTGTCTGCTAACCCTGGTAGTAAAGTCAAAATCTACATGGCTGTTAACATAGACTCCGTGAATGTGAATGTGTGATCTTTGTCTCCCCTGAAACCGATTGCTCCGGGATAGATTCTTAATCTTTGACTTGCTGAAAATATCCGGTTTTTTGGCGTTGGTGATGATCTATAAAAATAGGGCTGTATATAATTTTTATGGGTTTATGGGTTTATGGGTTTGAGGATGCTGGTACTTCTAGTCTAGGTATTGAGAATCATAATTACTCTTAGTCAATAATTAGCCACAGGGGAAATGATGTAATTTGTGATTAATAGTACATTATTTGGCGCAATTGTATCAGTAAAACCAAAGAGCATCAGCCAGAAATAAATGCTTAAATTTGCTCATATCCATCTGTAGGTAGTTGTTTTATTGCTGCTATTCTGCTGTAAAAAATCAAGGACATACAGTATTTACCAGCCTAATTTAAATTAAAAAATCAAGTTATCTTGCCATTATGGCAGGTTTTAATTTGATAGATAAGATATGAATAGATTGGTTCATTTTTTGCTGTGTATCGAAACTGCCAAATTAATCTCAAGCAACGGTACTTTTACCAAGTAGGACATCATACATGTTATTACCACTGTCTTCTCAGAAAGTTATCGAATACCTGAAAGAAAGAGGTATGTATTCCTCAGAAGATGGAGCATTGAATAAATATGACTTGCTCACAAGTAGTCAACATAACTTAAATTTACTCTTGACTTTAGGAGATAATCAAAAACTGCTGGTTAAACAAAAATGTCATCTTGAAAACTATGGAAATTCCCATGATTTTTTTAATGAGTGGCTATTTCAGCAATTATTACAGCAGTTTCCAGTTATAGGTAATATAAGTGAGATCGCACCACTAATAGTAAATTTTGATCACGAACATTCTATCCTGGTTCGTAATTACTTAACTGAATATTCGGAACTAGGAGAATTTTATGGTCACAATGGTATTTTTCCGGCAGAAATTGCTACCGCCATTGGTACTACATTAGCGGGACTACATCGCGCTACCTTCCAACAGCGAGAATATCGTCAGTTTATGTCAACTGCGCCTCAAGGAGAGTTCCGCTATAGCTTTTACAATCCAGCCCAAGGGCTGGATTCTATTACCCCAGAAATATTCGGTACAGTTTCCACTGATGCCTTAAAGTTTTACCTTCTCTACCAAGGTTATGAGACTTTAGAATCAGCGATCGCTGATTTGGCTTATGAATGGGAACCTTGCTGCTTGACCCATAATGACTTAAGCTTACATAATATTTTAATTCATTCTCGTTGGCATCAGTTAGATAATTGCCTAATTAAACTGATTGATTGGGAAGCTTGTGGTTGGGGAGACCCCGCCTTTGATATAGGTACCCTCATCGCCAGCTATTTAACAATTTGGCTTTCTAGCTTAGTAGTAGATCCCACCCTTGAATTACAAGAATCCCTACATTTAGCGATTACACCCTTAGAGTTACTACAACCTTCATTACTGGGGTTAATTCGGGGTTATGTCAAAACTTTTCCCATGATTTTGGACTACCAAAGTAACTTTATTGTTCGAGTTATTCAGTTTACAGGACTGGCGCTGATTCATCAAATTCAAGCAAATATTAAATCTCTTAAACATTTTGGCAATAGTGACATTTATATGCTTCATGTTGCTAAAAATCTCCTTACCATCCCAGAAGAATCTATATTGAGTATTTTCGGCGTTTCTCAGGGGGAAATTCTCAACCCTTTAACAGAATTTCATCAACTCCCCCAAAGAGAAAAACAACAGCAATTAGTTCCTCTTTATTACCAAAAAACTCGCCTGCGCGGTTGTTAATCACAGCCAACGCTGACCACCATGTTTGTTTAAGTAATTCTTAATATCGAGTAATGCTATACTGTCCCACCTATACATTGCAAACTTACCTGCTGGATATTGCTAAAAATATCGAGATAAATTCTAAGTTTTGTATTTCCCACCCCCACTATCAATCTTTTTCTTTACCTGCTAAACTAGCAGAGAGATTTCAACAAAATTCTCCGGCTTTACAGCATAAATATCTGACTCTACTACTGAGAAATTTTCTTTACGGTATCTACTACAATGGTTCCCTAAAAACCACCTTGGCCTTAGATCCTGAAACTACTAACTGCTCGGGACACCAAAATTTAGAAACTCATTCTCTCTTAGATGTTGATTGGGGATTTTACGAACAGCTACAGACGAGCAATCATGGTAAAGGTTATTTTGACCCTGGTTGGCGGGTATTGAGTCGAGAACCTGATGGTACTATGGCAGTCACTAAAGGCGGTTTGACGGTATATATTGAGCCAGACTGCCATCTTAAACCTAGTAAAAAGTCTCCCAAGGTGGGGGAACTAGTAGCGATTTGGATGCCTAAAAACCGACTGCAAAAAGGCTGCTACTTAGCAGTTAGCAATGTAGGACAGGAAAAGCAAAGTAACCTAGATGGGAATTTAGGTACGGGGAGAATCTACTTTAATTTTACCTCATCTGGTGCGATCGCCTCCATGGATGGACTGACCCAACAACTCAACGCGGCCAATCTTGCTTTTACCTTTCAGGTTCTCTATCATCCCGCTGGCTACGGACGCTATGACTCAGGTATACTCTACTTTGAAGCTCAGGACTATCCAGCATTGCACAAAATCCTTGAGAATGTTTATAGGGGGTGTGAATCTCATTTCCAAGCTGAAATACCCTTATTTACTAAGTTTTTAGCTCCGGGATTGGGTTTAGCTGAAGAGCCTACCCAAAAATTTGCCGCCCAGGAAAGTTTTGGTATCAACCGTTGCCAAATTGTCGCCAATGCCTTGTTGGAGGCTTGGGAAAAAGGTCAAAATACAATGGAGGAGCGTATGAGAATGATTGAGCAACATTTTGCTCAACATTCCATTGATTTGCAGCGTCCCTACCTCAACCCCAGTTCTGAGGATATCTACTACCCTTTAAAATAATGTCTTTTACCTATCATCGCACTATTCGCCTTGCAGATACAGATGGGGCTGGAGTAGTTTATTTTGCCCATGCTTTATCTATTTGTCATGAAGCCTATGAAGCATCTCTAGAAGTATCGGGTATTAATCTCAAAGATTTTTTTACTCATCCATCTGTGGCGATTCCTATTGTTCATGCTAATGTGGATTTTTTTCGCCCAATGTTCTGTGGAGACCAGTTAAAAGTAAGTTTATTTCCCCATCAAATAACTGCGAATAAGTTTGAAGTTAGTTATGAAATGATAGTTGCAGATGTTATACTTGCTAAGGCTGTGACTCGACACGTTTGTATTGATGTGGTCAGCAGAAATAAGCGGGATTTATCAGCTGAGATGATTCAGTGGTTGGAAACTAACCGCCAAGAGACAAAAGCGCTAGAAAGAAGAAAGTTAAGAGGATGTTTGGAAAGTCATGATTAGTGTATCAACTATTGTTTGACCCCACCCCCTTCCTTACAAGGGTAGGTTTTTAATATGATCTGTGAAGGCAAGACCACCGAAGACAAGGAAGGAAAGTGGACAAGGAAGATTTTATACGGACAATGGTC
>NZ_JAQMTM010000089.1:0-6860 GCF_028331085.1 Anabaena sp. CS-542/02 | reverse complement strand
GATTAGTGTATCAACTATTGTTTGACCCCACCCCCTTCCTTACAAGGGTAGGTTTTTAATATGATCTGTGAAGGCAAGACCACCGAAGACAAGGAAGGAAAGTGGACAAGGAAGATTTTATACGGACAATGGTCTTTTAAGTGGCTATTTTTCTTACTAAGAATACAGACTTTGTACTGTTTTTCTCCCTGGTCACCTTGTCCACCTTGTCCACCTTGTCTTGTCCTTGTAAGGGGAGGGGACTAGATTTGATTGTTTTTTGTGTGTTCCCTGTTCCCTGTTCCCTAAGATAAAAATTACCTGTGGAAAACTTATCAAACATCTTTTTAGAAAAACAAGTCTTTTAATCTCCATATCAGAGTACATTTTCAGTATTTCTGACGGAAACTTGAAAAAGAATATGAAAAATAGTAATAAGGGAAAAACCAAATCGTTTCGGGTTATATATTAAGAGACCGGGAGTATGGGGTTTATATGTATAAAATCTATCATTTAAATTGAGTTGGGTGCGAAATAGATGGGACAAAGTTTTTTGCAAATCGGCTTAACGCTGTGTATTGTGATAGCGATCGTGCCAGTTTTGGGAAGGTACATGGCGCGTGTTTTCCAAGGAGAAAGAACGCTGCTGGACCGGTTAATCAACCCTATAGAGCGTAGCTGCTTGGTTTTAATCGGTGTGGGTAGCAAAGATGATGCCTACGGCGGTAAGCCGCAGACGGTTGGGGAATATATTCGCGCATTGCTGTACAGCAATCTGTGCATGGGTACTTTAGTATACCTGATAATATTTTATCAGAGATTACTACCTTGGAATCCCAATGATTTTGATGCGCCTAGCTGGGATATATTGCTGCACACAGTTGTTTCATTTGTGACTAATACTGGACAGCAACACTACACTGGTGAAACAACCTTAAGTTATTTTAGCCAAGTAGCAGCTTTAGGCTTTTTGATGTTTACCTCAGCCGCCACAGGTTTAGCAGTAGGAATTGCTTTTATTCGGGGCTTAACAGGCAAAAAATTAGGGAACTTTTACGTTGATCTCACCCGTGCCATCACGAGGATATTACTACCAATCTCAATTATAGGAGCGATCGCTCTAGTTTTATGCGGTGTGCCGCAAACATTAGGTGGAACCCTGGTTGTAGAAACCTTAGAGGGAAGAACCCAATATATTGCTAGAGGGCCAGTAGCCACCTTTGAGATGATTAAAATGTTGGGTGATAACGGCGGCGGTTTTTTTGGCGTTAACTCAGCCCACCCCTATGAAAATCCCAATGGCGCTGCTAATTTAATCGAAACCATCGCCATGATTGCCATTCCTACATCCTTAATTTACACCTATGGCATATTTGCCAAAAATATGAAACAGGCCTGGCTGCTGTTCTGGATGGTATTTGTAGCCTTGATAATTCTGATTTGGGTGACAGTAACCGGAGAACAACAGGGTAATCCCCTGGTAAATGCCACATTGGGATTAGAACAGCCGAATTTAGAGGGCAAAGAAATTCGATTGGGTTGGGTACAAACGGCACTCTGGGCAGTGATGACTACAGCCACCATGTGCGGTGCGGTGAACGGGATGCATGATTCATTGATGCCAGAAGGATTATTTTCCACTTTATCGAGCTTATTCCTGCGCATTATCTGGGGAGGTCAGGGAACTGGGACAGCTTACCTATTTACTTACCTAATTCTGACTCTGTTCTTAGTAGGGTTAATAGTGGGGCGCACTCCACAATTTTTAGGGCGGAAAATTGAAAGAAGAGAAATCATCCTTGCTAGTGTGGTGGTGCTGATTTATCCCATTGTGGTTTTAATTCCCAGTGCCATTGCATTGGCTTATCCTCTTTCCCTGTCTGGAATTACTAACCCTGGATTTCACGGCATTTCCCAAGTAGTTTATGAATATGCGGCTGCTGGTGCCAATAATGGCTCTAGTTTACAGGGATTGGATAATAACACCCTGTGGTGGAATTTAAGTACCTGTTTAACTATGTTTGCCGGGCGTTACATTCCGATTATTGCCATTTTGCTGTTAGCTGACGGTATATCTCGTAAACCAAAAGTAGTAGAAACCGCTATTACCCTCAAAACAGATTCGCTGTTATTTACCGCAGCGACGGCTGGATTAGTGGTGATTTTGGCAATGCTGGCTTTCTTTCCAGTATTGGCCTTGGGCCCGATTGCCGAGGGTTTCAAACTAGCTGCGGCTAGTTAGAAGATTGGTTATTAGTCAACATTTCCTGAATATCAGATAAAATGAACGTTGCACCTACCTCTCAAGGTAAATCATCACGTTTTCGTCCTGGCGTGGACGGAACTTTACCTAGTCATCGCCGCCCCACCCTCAAAAAAGCTAAGATAAATCGCAAAAAACTGTATATCAGAGCCATGAGGGATGCTTTTATCAAGCTGCATCCCGGGTATGCCGTCAAAAATCCAGTCATGTTTTTGGTTTGGCTGGGGACAGTTGTCACCTTAGTATTCACTATTGCGCCCAACTTATTGGGTCCATCCCCGGAAAATCACCCACGTATTTTTTACGGCTTGTTGACAGGAATTTGCTTTCTCACGGTTTGGCTGGCTAATTTTGCGGAAGCATTGGCACTAGGACGGGGTCAAGCCCAAGCAGATATATTGCAAACTACAAAGTCAGAGGCGATCGCCAAAAAACTGGCTCCTGATGGCACAATTTGCCAAGTTCCTGCCACCAGTCTGAGAACAGGAGACACCATATATTTGGTAGCTGGGGATATGATTCCTGCTGATGGCAAAGTGATCATGGGTGTGGCCTCGGTAGATGAATCAGTAATTACCGGTGAAACTGTACCAATACTAAAAGAATCAGGGACTAATGTTGCCAGTTCGGTGATCGGTGGTACCCATATCATCTCTGATGAACTGATTGTTAGCATTACATCCGACCCAGATCAAGGGTTTATTGACCGGATGATTGCTTTATTAGCAGGAACAAAACGCAGTAAAACACCGGGTGAAATTACCTTGATGATTTTCCTCGGTGTTTTGAGTTTAGTTGCTCTGTTAGTCGTGGCCACGTTGCCGGCATTTGCTTACTATGTGGGGAGTCCGGTCAGTGTACCTATTTTGATAGCCCTGTTGGTAGGGCTGATTCCCACCACTATGGGCGGATTATTCAATACCATTAGTATTGCTGCTATGAATGGGGTTGCCCAATTTAACATCATTGCCACTTCAGGAGAAGCCCTAGAAGCTTGTGCTGATATCACCACCCTGATTCTTGACAAAACAGGGACAATCACCTTTGGCAACCGCTTGGCACAGGAGTTTATTCCCCTCAATGGCCATTCATTAGAGGAGATGGCTAATATTGCTTTGGCTGCGAGCGTATTTGATGATACATCTGAAGGGAAATCAATTACCCGAGTGGCACAAAGCTTAGGCGGACAAATTGATTTTGACCTCAACCAAGCCCTAGGGGTTAAATTTTCTGAGGACACCCGCATGAGTGGCACAAACTTCGAGCGGGGACATAAAGCTCGCAAGGGAGCGGTAACAGCAATTAAAGAGTTTATTCGTTTGGGTAATGGACAAGCACCTCCAGAATTGAATTCTGTCTGCGAAAAGATTTCCCAACAGGGAGGTACACCACTGGCGGTTTGTCTAGATGAGGAAATTTATGGTGTGATTTACCTGAAAGACATAATTAAGCCGGGTATCTGGGAGGCTTGTCAGCAGTTAGGCTACATGGGTATCAATACTATATTACTGACTGGGGACAACCTGATTACGACATCTGTGATTGCCAACCTTGCAGGAGTTAATGACTTTGTTGGTGAAGCGACAGCAGAGGATAAAGTCAGTATTATCTACACAGAACAAACAGCAGGTAAAGTAGTAGCAATGATAGGAGACGGCTCTAATGATGCTGCTGCGATCCTCAAAGCCAATGTCGGCGTGGTCATGAATACAGGTAGTCAAGCTGCTAAAGAAGCAGCGGATATCATAGATTTGGACTCTGACCCCACAAAGGTGATTGATCTAGTGAGCATTAGTCGGCAATTAGTAGTTACCCGTGGTGCTCTAACTACATTTTCCCTGGCGAATGATATTACTAAATACTTTCTAATTATCCCATTCATTTTTACCGCTGCTCATCTGCAGGGTTTAAATATCATGAATTTGTCCAGCGCCAATTCCGCTGTCATATCCACACTAATTTATAATGCTGTGACGATTCCGGCTTTAATTCCCTTAGCTTTGAGAGGTGTACAGGTAAAATACCTGCAAACTAACCAACTCCTACTGCGCCATCTGTTGATTTATGGTTTGGGTGGAATAATTGCACCTTTGCTTGCTATTAAATTTATAGATATGCTCATTGCAACCACCGGTTGGGGATAGAAAAGCCCCAAGCTTCTGACCCTATGGAAAACCGCTCAGGGGTCTACATCTGTGGTCAACTAATTCTTTTCTGAACTAGAAACTCACCGCCGATAAATTTTTATGAATTTTATTCGTGAAACTATCACAGCTTTTCGCATGACCTTAGTGCTTTGGTTACTAACGGCAATCATCTATCCTCTGGGGATCTTGGTCATAGGTCAAGCCTTCTTTCCTTTTCAAGCCAATGGCAGCGTTATGGTAAATTTAGACACTCAACCAATTGGTTCAGCTTTGATTGGCCAGACATTCACATCTGAGGGTTATTTTCACGGTCGTCCCAGTAGTGTGAGATACAGCCAAGGAAAACAAGCCAGCCCCACGGGTATATCAGGAGGGAGTAATTTTGCTCCTAGCAACCCAGCACTGTTAGAGCGAATTATGGAACGAGCAACTCAATTACAAGAGGAGAATATTCAACCCGTGGCTGATTTAATTTATGCTTCTGGTTCTGGCTTAGACCCACATATTTCTTTGATATCAGCCCGCCAACAGTTGAGCCGGGTGGCTCTCGCCCGTGATATGAAAGAGGATGAAATAATACGTTTAATTAGTCAGTATACTGATGGTAGATTTTTGGGGATTTTTGGGGAGCCAGGTGTTAATATTTTGCGATTGAATTATGCTCTTGACTTGGAAGAGATTAACTCTCAATAGAACTAGGTGATTGGTCATTGGTCAGCCCCTCTCCTTTCTCAGGAAAGGGGCGGCGATGAGATTGTGTAATTGATTCAATCCGCAATCCAATGACTTGGGAAAATAATTAGGCTTGACGTGAGTAGTATTCCACTACGAGCAGCTCATTGACTTGTAATGCTACCCATTCTCGTTCAATAACGCCGTTAACCTTGCCAGTTAACTTAGCTTTGTCAAATTCCAGATGACTGGGGAGATTGGCTAATCCAGGATATTGCAAATTGGCTTCTACCAACTTCCGGGAAACTTCGCGGTCTCTGACTGCAACGACTTCCCCGGGACGACACTGGTAACTAGCAATATTGACTCTGCGACCGTTAACTGTTACGTGACCGTGATTTACCAGTTGGCGGGCGGCTGGAATGGTGGGAGCCATCCCCAAACGAAAAACGGTGTTATCCAGGCGCATTTCTAGCAGTTGTAGCAGCACTTGTCCGGTGGAACCAGTGACGCGTCTAGCTTTACGCACATAGCGCAACAGTTGCTTTTCGGTTAAACCGTAGTTCATCCGAATCTTTTGCTTTTCTTCTAGACGAACTGCATACTCAGAGCGTTTTTTGCGGTTCTGACCATGCTGTCCTGGTGGATAGGCGCGTCTAGCACTTTTACGACTTAATCCTGGCAATTCGCCTAAGCGACGTACAATTCTGAGGCGTGGCCCTCTGTATCGGGACATGAGTTTCCTTAATCTATTCCTGTTAACTTTTAACTAGACATTGAATTTTGACACTTTCCTGATTATACATCAGGAAATTCTTGCCGATCTGAAACTGGTGACTTTGATCTTGGTAGATTAGCTGACGTAGTATTCCAACTCGGAAATACTTTTAACTTTGTGCAATTTTTAAGCTAATCAAAGCGATTAAACTCGGTTAACTAAGGTATCCGTCAATTCTGACGAGTCAGAAAGCACGATAGAATCATGCGTCACGGTGAAGGCAGTTGCTTGCAAAGCACACAATGAAATATTGCG
The DNA here is from genome assembly GCF_028331085.1 of Anabaena sp. CS-542/02. Lineage (NCBI taxonomy): Bacteria > Bacillati > Cyanobacteriota > Cyanophyceae > Nostocales > Nostocaceae > Anabaena > Anabaena sp. CS-542/02. The sequence continues at coordinate 766 of NZ_JAQMTM010000089.1, read as the reverse complement.
CGCACCATTAGCATCACGAGAAATCTGAGTTCCGCAATGTGGGCATTTAAAAGCTTTGTTTTTACCTAGCTTATGGTCTATTTGTTTGATATTTTGAGTATATTACCATTATTAAGAGCTAGATTCATCTCTGCGCCTAAAATCATTGATAAGATTTAATTATAGGACTTATGCAACTGGTACAGGCGCTGCTGCAAGCTGCTCTGGGTTGAAAAATTTCGTTTGATGCTACACGGGGAGCCGGGGGTTAGAAACCCCCGTCTCAAAGCTCAAGTCAGATAAATCTGACTAGAAGATCATGTATTGGATGGTCTTGACGGGATGCAATAGCGCGATCGCTGCTGTTAAAGGCGATCGCTGTGGGTTGAAAAATTCCGTTTGATGCTACACGGGGAGCCGGGGGTTAGAAACCCCCGTCTCAAAGCTCAAGTCAGATAAATCTGACTAGAAGATCATGTATTGGATGGTCTTGACGGGATGCGATAGCCAAGCGCTGCTGTTAAAGAGTAAGATCCCCGACTTCTTAGATAATTGGCATAATCTCATATAATCTTTCCAGAAGTCGGGGATCTGTGTGACACCGAAGATCATGTATTGGATGGTCTTGACGAGATGCAATAGCGCGATCGCTGCTGTTAAAGGCGATCGCTCTGGGTTGAAAAATTTCGTTTGATGCTACACGGGGAGCCGGGGGTTAGAAACCCCCGTCTCAAAGCTCAAGTCAGATAAATCTGACTAGAAGATCATGTATTGGATGGTCTTGACG
>NZ_JAQMTM010000088.1:0-19078 GCF_028331085.1 Anabaena sp. CS-542/02 | reverse complement strand
GGAAGATTTTATACGGACAATGGTCTTTTAAGGGGCTATTTTTCTTACTAAGAATACAGACTTTGTACTGTTTTTCTCCCTGGTCACCTTGTCCACCTTGTCCACCTTGTCTTGTCCTTATAAGGGGAGGGGACTGGATTTGATTGTTTTTTGTGTGTCCCCTGTTCCGGTGTTCCCTGTTCCGGTGTTCCCTGTTCCCTAAAATAAAAATTACCTGTTGAAAACTTATCAAACATCCTCTTATATGCAGTACAAAAGTTTAAAGTTATTGTCATTTTTGCAGATCAACATTATAGCTTATTTGTGGTAGTCATCGCCAAAGCAATATCCACCTGTTTGCACACAGATGCTAGGGTGGAAGAGTTATCTAGCACCACATTTGCCCGCGCTGCTTTTTCTTCTAGAGATAACTGGCTATTAATGCGGGTTTGGGCTTGTTCTGGAGTTAAATTATTTCTCTGCATTAGTCTTTGCAGTTGCTGTGATTCCGAACACCGCACAACCCATATTTCTGTGACTAAATAAGTCATCTGAGCTTCAAATAACAAAGGGATAACTAACACCAATGTTGGCGATGGTGATTTGGCCATGGCTTCCTGAAAGCGATGGACTACATAAGGATGTATCAAACTTTCTACCCACTGGCGCTCATCTTCCTGTGTAAAGATAATTGCACCCAGTTGTTCTCGATTCAGGCTACCATCTGGGAGTAAAATTTCTTGGCCATAACGTCCTGCGATCGCCCGGAGAATGTCCGAACCTATAGCTACAGCATCCCTAGCATAAATATCTGCATCAAAAATAGGTATATTTTTAGCCGTAGCCAAATAATTGGCAACAATGGTTTTACCTGTAGCAATACCCCCGGTCAAGCCAATGATGCGTTTATCCATATGTGATTTTAACTTCAAAGCCGGCAATTCAACTAAGATTAAACTATACTTGATTAAATGTTCTTTATTATTGGTCTTTGCGGAAACCAGACAACTCAGCCAAACTATTGAGAGCTTCAGAGCCGATGATCGAAACTAGCCAACGTCGAATTGTTATTGGGGATGTGCATGGACACTACGATGGGTTGATCAAATTAATGGAGTTCATCGCCCCCACATCAGAAGATCAAGTTTATTTTCTAGGAGACTTAATTGACCGCGGTCCTAAAAGCTCACATGTGGTTAATTTTGTCAAGGAAAATAATTATGGTTGTCTACTGGGAAATCATGAACAGATGTTTTTCAAGATTGTCACCGGTGATCACATTTCTACATCAGCAATGCAAGCATGGCTGTATGGTGGAGGTCAAGCAACTATAGCCAGTTACGAAAAAGGTACTATTCCTAAACAACATTTGGAATGGTTGGAATCTTTACCCCTGTACCTGGATTTGGGGGACATTTGGCTGACTCATGCTGGAGTTGACCCGGAGCTACCTTTAGCCGCACAAACAGCCGAGCAGTTTTGCTGGATACGCGACCAATTTCACAGCATTGAACAGCCCTACTTTACTGATAAACTGATTATCATCGGTCATACCATCACCTTCACTTTACCAGGAGTTACCCCTGGTCAACTGGCACAAGGTCAGGGATGGCTCAATATAGATACTGGTGCTTATCATCCCCGCAGTGGCTGGTTGACTGGATTAGACACTATAAATAACATAATTTATCAAGTCAACATTTTTAATAATTCTCTGCGCACCTTACCCTTAGCAGAAGGGGTGGTCATGGTTCAACCTGCTAAAATAGCCACTCGCCGCCATAAGCAGCGAGCATAGGTTATCATTGACATTTTTACTAAAGTATGCTGCGGATTTGGGCGCGATAAGCAGCATTATTTAATCCTTCACCCTGATTGCTAGGTTGGGCATTAATAGAACTTTGGAGGGCATTAATGCGATCGCCTGTACCGGGATGAGTACTTAAAAATGTCGGTACAGACCCGCCACTTTGCATCAGCTTTTCCATAAAGGAAACCATAGCCGATGGGGCATAACCAGCCGCTGTCAGAGCTCGTAACCCTCGGTTATCGGCATCAAATTCATCTTGACGACTGCGGGGACGGTTAAGTGCCAGTTCTATACCAATTCCCACTGCGGTATTGCGATCTAAACCTGCGGCTGAAACTAGACCACTAGCGATGGTGCTTTGGCGCATCTGTTTGACTAAATGCCTACCGCCAATGTGACCAATTTCATGGGCAATTACACTGGCTAATTGCCCTTCATTATCTGCGGCTTTGATTAAACCTGTATGGATATATACAAACCCCCCCAAGGTAGCAAAGGCATTGATGGTGTTATCCTCAACTACTTGAAAGGTGAAGGGAAGCTGAGGGCGATCGCTATTAGCTACCAAGCGCCGGCCAATTTGTTCAACATATTGATTAATTTGAGAATTGCGGCTAAAGCGAATATTATTACCGCGTAACTGCTGATTTATCTGCCGACCCAGATCCACTTCCTGAGCATCAGACATATTAGATATCTGAATTACCTGTATTCCCCGGAACAGAAGAGAGCGGATATCAAACGCCCTTCCCGCCATGGGTGTACTTAGGCACACACTGAGGGCGACAACCACGGCAATCAAGGGATAAAACCAGCGACGCAGCCACCGATGGTGAGCAAAAAAAGCTTGACAATTCATGATCATTAACTGTAATGCAATAAATAACAGGACGAACTTATCCTCCTATAAGTTGCACCTGAGCCTATAAACAAAGCTAGGGTTAGTAGCTAGTATAATTCTCATTATTCTCCTCATAAATTATCTCATAGGAAAACTGCTGATGGCTATTTTAGATTCCAAAGGACGATTGTTTGGTAAAATCAACTTACTTGATTTAGGGGCTGCACTAGTAATACTACTAGTCATAGTTGGTATATTCATTTTTCCCGGAACCACGGGTTCTGTTGCCCAAGTCGGTACGAAAACCGTACCCATTGAAGTTGACTTAGCCGTTCGCGGTTTAAATGTACGCGACCCTCAACGTTTATTTGAGGCCGGATTCACCAAAGGTGGTAAAACTAACGTGATTATTCGGAATCAACCCTACGGTCAGATTGGCATCAAATCCGTGCAACTACTACCGAGAACCCTGACAGTTTCCCAACCAGATGGATCTGTGAAAGAACTACCAGATCCTAGAGCTAATAACTTTAGTACAGATATGCTTTTAACCCTAGAAGGTAAAGCCCAAATTACTGATACTGGACCAGTATTAGGTAACAGCAAAGTTAAAATAGGTACAACCTTTGAATTAGAAGGTTTTAACTATAACTTCAATTCTACAGTGATCGATGTCAGAGTCAAAGATTAATGGGAACATCTCCCGCTAAAGCGGGAGATCAGGTCAACTAATTCAACAAGGTTAAAAACCGGCGAATTAATCCAATAGTCACGGCGGGTACTTCTAACTGGGGCGTTAATCCCACATTTTCTAATGGCTGAAATACTCTGATAGCTTGGGGATTCTTCTGCGCCAGACGACGACCAATTTCTGGTCCGGTGAATTGGGATTTTTGCCCCCAAATAATCCCAGTAGGAGTTGTCAACTGTTGAATATAAAGGGACAAATCAAAACATAAGTCACCACGGACAAAAGACAGGGCTGCATATTCCCCATTTGGTTGTTGGGCAGATTCCAGATAAGCCTCGACAATTTCCTCGTAAATGCGATTAGACTGGGCAAATTGCCTTTGTTCTAAAAAGTTGCGAATACCCGCACTGGTAGCAATTCCAGTGGTATAAAGTAAGCGATCAATGATGGGAACACTAACTACCTGGGCAAAAATACTGCGAGAGTAGTCTTGACCAAAATCTGAGAGTCCCGCCGGTGTCACTAGAATTAAAGACCGAAATAAATCAGGATGGGCGATCGCCACTCGAATTGTGAAAGCCGCAGTCAGGGAAGAAGCGATCACCCTCACAGGTCCTGTACAAGTTTGCTGTAAAAACTCCCGAATCGTCGTCAGATAATCATCAATCATATAGTTTCGGGCTGGATGCTCAGACCTACCCCAACCGATTAAATCCGGTGCTAGAATGCGATACTCAGCCGCAAAAGCCGGATAAACCTTTGACCACTCATAAGCAGAAGAACCACCACCAAAGCCATGTAAGAAAACTAAAGTTTCCTGCTCATCTGTTGCAGTTCCATTCTGCCAAGGTGAGCGAGTGGCGGTATAATAAACCATCTTACCCAGTGAGGTCATTATGGAGCGTTGCTCAAATCCCTGTGGTTGAAACATAAGTATTGATTAGAGTTATGTAATAATCGTATCGCTGGCCTATTGAACCGAGACGGACTACAATTTTAATGATCACTCAGCCAGTAAATTTAAACCTCTGGCCACCGTCATAAATGATTTTTATGGGTCTTGTGCTATTTTTTTTGATAGCCGTTTTATATTAGACAATTTTTTATACACTAGATCAAGACTATGGCAAAGGCTTCATTTTTTATTAAAGTAATTACACAGATACTGCAATGGTCACCTGGAGAGTTGAAAACAAGCAGCTACAAGCAACTAAGTTTCCAGGTATTTTCCGGTCCGGGGGGTATTCTGGGCTTTCTGACAATTGTTCTGGCCATGCTGTTGTGGAACTGGAAACTGCTCTTAGCCCTTGTAGTTGGGGTTGGGGTAATGTTATTAGTTTACTCAATGCAAAAATGGGACTGGCAATTACACTTATCCCAGGTGTGGCGGTTATTAAATAGTCCCAATTCTCGTTTTGCCTTAGCCGTAGGTAGTGGAGGTATTGCCACTTTTAGCACATACATGGCCGCTGCTATCTGGGTTGACTCCAAAAGTTCTTGGATTGCGACCGGTGCCATTGTCCAAGGTTTAGCAACCTTATTAACTTTAATTTTATTGATGTGGCAAATCCTGAGTTTCCATGGAACACAACAGCAAAACAACCTTGATCAGTTGTTAGTTAATTTAACAATAGAAGACCCATTGAAGCGTTTAATTACCATACGGCAAATAACTAAAATTATCGCTCATCACGGAATTGATCGCAAGGTGCACCAAGAAGTAATTCGGTGCTTACAGCTATTACTCAGTCAGGAGCAAGAAACAGTGATCAAAGATGCGGTTTTAGACAGTTTACAGGCTTTAGATGGTTTGCAACCTCTAGCATCCAGGGCAGTGAAAACTTTGCTCCCTCTATCGAGCAAGTCTCAGGTTCCCGTTTCTTCCTCTGGAAAATTAGCTTAATCCTATATTCCACCCCTTGCAGTTACTCGATAAATCAAAGCTTTCACGGCAAATTCGGGCAAAGCCAACATCCGCCGCCAACGCCAGGGTTCTTTATATAGGCGATATAGCCATTCTAAGTTATTATCTGCCAACCAAGCAGGAGCGCGAGTTTTGCTCCCCGACCAAATATCGAAGCTACCACCAACACCAATCCAAATTGCTTGGGGACACAAATCACGATTTTGCGCAATCCATAACTCTTGACGTGGGACTCCCAAACCTACAAAAATTACTTGTGGCTGCAATTGTCTGAGGGTTTGTTTTAATTGCTGTTCTTCTTCTAGGGTATGGTAGCCAGAATGAGTACCTACTAAGTTTAAGCTGGGGATTTTTAGCTGCCACAATTCCTTGGCTTTCACAACTACTTCTGGAGCGCCACCATAGAAAAAAATTTTTGTATCTGTTTGCTGTTGTCCCAGTTCTTGCAGCAGGTTTTCTGCTAGTTCGATCCCCGGAAAACGTTGCACTTTTTGCCACAAAAGCCACCGCAAATACAGGACTACCCCCGCACCATCTGGAATTACTAGGTCGGCATTTTTAACGGCTTGGGCCAGGGTCTGATTCTTTTGTGCCTGCATAGTCATTTCTGCATTCAGGGTCACCACATGAGCACCTCTGCTCTGTCCTAGGGATTCCAGCAGCCAGCCAGGATAGTTGCTCACAATATGAACTGGTATTCCCAGTACCGAAAACTCTTGAGGCGGTTTCAACATAGCCTAATTTTGAATAGGAATTACAGGGGATGATTTCGACCGTTAGTCTATCAAATTTTTTTTCATTGAGCAAAAAAAGTAATTATCTTCTCAACACCATAAGAATATGAAAATTAGTTACTTGGGGAACTTTTACTGTCACATCTATTTTCAAGTTAAATTGATATATTATGCTGCCTAATTTGACTATGAATAAAATTCGGATTGCTGTCATTGAAGATCATGAACTTACTCGTCTGGGGATTAGGAGACTTTTAGAACAAAGGGCGGAAATTAAAGTTGTAGGAGAAGCTGCAAATGCGGTAACAGGTCTGGAAATGTTAAAAAAGGTACAACCAGATATTGCAATTATCGATATTGGTTTACCAGACAAGGATGGTATTCAACTGACACGAGAGTTGAAAGCTCTCTCTCCTGCAAAATATTCACCTACAAAAGTGTTAATTCTCACCCTTCATGATCATCAAGAATCTGTACTGGCTGCTTTTGCTGCTGGCGCTGACTCTTACTGTATGAAGGATATTACTTTTGATACTTTACTGGTAGCGCTGCGGAATACTTACCAGGGCAATTCTTGGATTGATCCCACGATCGCCAGGATTGTCTTACAAGCAGCACAGGCAAATACCCGATTATTAACAGATGAGCAAAATATTTTCCCCGCGGCAGATTCTCAGGGTGAGAAGAACAATACCCCAGCTTATAACCTGTCAACCAGGGAAGTACAAGTATTACGCTTAATGGTTGATGGTTGTACTAATACTGTCATTGCACAACGACTCTATATTAGCATTGGGACGGTGAAAAGTCATGTCAGAAGTATTTTGAGTAAGCTAGGTGCTGATGACCGCACCCAAGCCGCAGTACGTGCTTTGCGCCATGGATTGCTGGGTTAATAAGAAGAAGCTAGGTAATCGAGTGGGTTTTTTGATGATTTCCCGTCAGTCATCATGCAGTATATAGAATTTCCCATGCTCGTGAGGTACAAAGTTGTTTAGTTTCAGGTAACAGGGAACAGGGAATAGGCAATTGATGTGTACTTCATTAGCCTGAAAAAGGCTTTATATAAATAAATATTAAGTTAGTTAATAATTTTTGCTAATTTTATTTGATTTATTACTAGCAATTCCTAAATACTGAATATAGTAGCAACCCTAAACCTAATGGCATAGCCCTAAAACACCCAGGATTGTCAAGTGGGTAGAAAATCACCACTACTAAACCAAAGTTATGACGAAATCTATGGCAGCTTTATTTTGTTTGTCCCCACGCTATCGCCTTGATGATGAATTGCCTTGGCTACAAGGTATAGATCCCAGTCGTCATTACTGGCTGTCAGTGAATGGGGACAGAAATGTAACAATAGCTATACCTGGGTTAGTAGTTTCCTCAATAACTGAGTGGAAGCGGGCTATCCAGCAGTTTCGCTCTTTGCAGCCAGGGAAACAGATGACAGTAAATAGAATTGCCAGTGCTTCCACAATTCACTGTGTTAGTCTTAACTGTTATGCTGTGGAAGGTGAAATTAATGGCGCTCCTATTTGGCATCTGTTTGATCAAGAAACTTTAGATAGTTTATTGATGACTGCACACCCAGATTGGCAATGTGCGCCATCAGATATTGATTTGGGTCGGAGATTGTTACTGCGCTCCTTGGCACAAACCGCCGCTACCAAAAAATAGGCTAATCTGCCCGACGTAGACTCAGCAACTCCTGCGGAGAAGCTAAGACGTTAATTTTAGCGGCGATAATTTGCTGCTGTAAAAAACCTACCCTTGTGAGTATTACTAAGTTGACCGTTTAATAGACAAACGTGTACACTCATAGACAAACCTATGGGTGATTTTATGTTTAAGCCTCATGAATTTGCTAAAAAAATTGGTGTTTCAGTATCGCCTCAGCAAGAATTCACGGCTTTTCTGGCCGGTTATACGGGTTGAGGAATTACTCCAAAGAAATTAAGGATAGCCTTATGAATGCTATTGACAAACCTCTACAAGATATGTCAGACTTAGACAGCAAAGAAATACAGTTTTGATGTCGAGCAATGCTTTTATCCATTAAAACAAAACTCAAGTTAAATAAAACCCAAGAAATATTAATGGCTAAACACGCTGGTATATCCAGGTTTACCTATAATTGGGGTTTAGCAGCGTTAATCCACCCTTACCAAGGGGGTTAGCAACAAAATCAAGTCCCATTCCCTTCACAAGGGAATGGTGAGGGTGGGGTAATACAATATTTGATACATTAATCATAACTTTTAAAACATTCTCTTAGAGTGGGAAGTATAAAATGAGTGACTTTCTTCCTACTGCAATAGTGACTTTTGTCATACATAGCCAAGATATTTCTAGGTTGATAATATCTTGAGAAGAAGTTGAAGTTTTGTCTGACTATGATTGCATTCTACCGGGCTGAACATAGAATTACTCCCATGGCTCCTACTTGATCTATCAGCCACAAAATTACTTACTTCAGCCGAAGACATAAACAAAGACTAAAATGTAATATAAAGAAAGATTAAGCAATTATAAGGCTAAATCCTAGTTTAGTAGTTTACCTGAGGGATAAATGTTGACAATTGGCTCAAGATATGATTTCAATTTTGGCACTTAATCAGGTGATGAAAACTAAGTGATATTAGTAGGCTATTCTTATTTATGGTTACGCAAGTAGAAGTTCCCTTCCTGGGCAAAAAAGTTAAACATCCATTCCGCTGGGTAATTGGGTTAATAGCAGTGGGTTCTTTAGCAGTGGGTACAACTATTACCTATAATCTGATGAATCGAACTAATGAACAAGACATTACTCAATTAACTGTCCCTGTAGAAGCACAAAATGTGACTTTGCGAATTGCAGCCAGTGGTAAGGTAGTGCCAGTTCAAAGTGTGAATATTAGTCCCAAAAACCCCGGTGTGCTGGCGCAATTATATGTAGAACAAGGCGATCGCGTGAAACAAGGGCAAGTTTTAGCGCGGATGGATGTGGGTGATATACCCGCCCAAATCCTGCAATACCGCGCTAATTTAGCCCAAGCCCAGGCACAGTTAGATCAAGCCCGTGCGGGGACTCGTTCTCAAGAAATTGCCCAAGCTCAAGCCCGTTTAGCCCAAGCCCAGGCGCAGTTAAATCAAGCCCGTGCGGGAAATCGTTCTCAGGAAATTGCCCAAGCTCAAGCCCAGGTAGATTCAGCCCAAGCTTTGGTAAATCTTACACAATCACGGCTAACAAGATACGGAGAATTACGGGAGCAAGGGGCAATTGCTCAGGACCAATTAGAACAATATGTTACTGACCACCAAAGGGCAAAAGCGGCTTTAGCAGAAGCACAAAAACGCTTGTCACTATTGGAAAGTGGTAGCCGCAATGAAGAAATTGCGGTCAGGGAAGCCGCAGTCACCGAGGCTAAAGCTGCATTAGTTCTGCTACAACAGGGTAGCCGTCCGGAGGAAATTGCTCAACGTCAAGCCGCAGTTAAAGCCGCTGAAGCTCAAGTTAAAGCAGCAGAAGTGCGCTTACAAGATAGTGTGATTCGTGCGCCTTTCTCTGGAATTGTCACTCAGAAATACGCTAACGTTGGCGCTTTTGTTACTCCCACAACTTCCGCTTCTACTAGTGCATCGGCGACTTCTAGTTCTATTGTCGCAGTTGCACAGGGTTTAGAAGTACTCGCTCAAATCCCAGAGGTGGATCTTGGCAGAATTGAACAGGGACAGCAGGTAGAAATTGTCGCTGATGCTTATCCAGATCAAGTTTTTCAAGGTCATGTGCGCCTCATCGCTCCCGAAGCGGTGGTAGAACAAGGTGTAACATCTTTTCAAGTTAGGGTATCCCTGGATACAGGTACTGAAAAACTGCGATCAGGTTTAAATGTGGATTTGACTTTCTTGGGCGATCGCATTAGTGATGCTTTGGTGTTACCGACAGTAGCAATTGTCACGGAACAGGGGAGAACAGGGGTATTAGTAGCAGATGAGAAAAATCAACCCAGTTTCACCGAAGTGACTATCGGGGCGCAAATCGCCGACCAAACTCAAATTTTACAGGGAGTAAAACAAGGCGATCGCGTGTTTGTCAACCCACCACCAGACTACAACAAGAGGGGGAATAACCGATGAATTTCCTAGAAAGTATACAAATGGCGGGTAAAACCCTGGTGTCTAATAAGTTGCGTAGCGCCCTAACTATGCTGGGGATTGTCATCGGGAATGCTTCAGTAATTACCATGATGGGAATCGGCGAAGGTGGACAAAGGTTTGTTAACCAGGAACTAGAATCTTTAGGCCCTAATGTATTATTTGTAATTCCAGGGAATCGCGCCACTATGCGCATATCTAGGGATGTCCCCAAAACTTTAGTTTATGAAGATGCAAAGGCGATCGCTAATCAAGTACCAACAGTAGCAGCAGTTGCAGGGGAGTTGAATAGTCGGGAGGTAGTCACATACCGTAACCAAAACACTAACGTCAATATCATTGGTACTACTCCCTCGTTTTTGAAGGTTCGTGACTTTGAAACTGCGATGGGGCGATTTTTTACAGACCTAGATATGAGACGCAATAACCAAGTTGTGGTTCTAGGTGCTGAGTTAGCAGAAAGACTATTTGGAAATAGGAACCCCGTCGGTGAGCAGTTGCGGATTAAAAATGCCAGTTTTCAAGTTATTGGGGTACTAGAAAGTAAAGGCTCAAATTTAGGTGTGAATTACGACGAAGCAGCGGTAATCCCACTGATGACCATGGCTAACAGAATTGTGGGGCGCACTTCTCCCTACGGATTAGAGTTAACTTATCTTGTGGTTTCGGCTAAAAATGCTGAGAGTGTGGATGCAGCTAAGTTTCAAATTACTAATTTACTGCGGTTGCGGCACAAAATTACTGGGGAGGATGATTTCACTATCAATACCCAAAAGGATGCTTTACAAACCGTCGGCCAAATTACTGGCGCATTAACTATTATGCTGGCGGCGATCGCTAGTATATCTTTATTTGTGGGCGGTATTGGCATTATGAATATTATGCTGGTTTCAGTTACCGAACGCACCCAAGAAATCGGACTGAGAAAGGCTATCGGTGCTACCCAACAAGATATTTTAGTTCAGTTTATGATTGAAGCTGTGATTGTTTCGGTTATGGGTGGTGTGGTTGGGACTGCAATCGGTGTCAGCGGTATTCTACTAGTAGCAGCAATCACCCCCTTAGAAGCAGCAATTTCTCCGGGTGCAATTGCTACAGTTGTTCTTGTCTCCGGTGGTGTTGGTTTATTTTTTGGTGTAGTTCCGGCCCGTCGTGCGGCTCAACTTGACCCCATTGTGGCTTTAAGAAGTGCTTAAGGTCTGTGACACCTTCCCTATACCCTATACCCTGTTCCCTGTTCCCTGTTCCCTTCCTATGAAAAATACCATCGCAATTACCGATGCTCTTGGTGCTCATCCCCCAATTCCATCAGCAATTATTCGCCTAGAAAATATCTTTAAAATTTACGGGAGTGGAGAAACGGAAGTTAGAGCACTCAATGATGTGAATTTGACCATCAATGAGGGGGAATATTGCTCAATTATGGGTCCCTCTGGTTCTGGTAAATCCACAGCTATGAATATTATTGGCTGTTTGGATCGCCCTACTACGGGACATTATTATTTAGATGGCCTGGATGTAGCAACCATGAATGATGGTGAGTTGGCAAAAATTCGGAATATCAAACTGGGGTTTGTGTTCCAACAGTTCCATTTATTACCTCAACTCACAGCATTAGAAAACGTCATGTTACCAATGGCATATGCTGGTGTCAACCCCACGGAAAGAGGCGATCGCGCTAGGGAAGCATTAATCAAGGTGGGTTTAGAAAAACGCCTGAATAACAAACCCACTCAATTATCAGGGGGACAGCAGCAACGGGTGGCGATCGCCCGTGCTATTGTCAATCGTCCCGTTGTCTTGCTAGCTGATGAACCCACTGGCGCTCTGGATTCTCAAACTACCCAGGAAGTTTTAGATATTTTCACCGAATTAAATCACAGTGGAATCACGGTGATTATGGTTACCCATGAGTCAGAGGTGGCGCGTCAAACCCAGCGGATTATTTGGTTCCGTGATGGCGCTGTGGTTCACAACCATTTGACACCAGAGGACTTAACCGCATTAACTATGTCTTAGAGGCTGTTTGTCAGGTCATGATTAGTGTATCAACTATTGTTTGACCCCACCCTAACCCTCCCCTTGTAAAGGGAGGGGACTGGATCTCACTAATTCCAGCCATTTTGATTGAACCGTCAACCGTCAACCGTCAACCGTCAACCGTATCCATTAACTCTGCTGCTTCTGCTAAAAGTTGTTGTTGTTCTGCTTGAATCACTTCTAAACGTTTAGAGATTTGAGCTAATCGCTGATGTTTGTTGTTATCGAAAGTTTCAGAGTTTATAGGTAAATTTTTTAGTGTATTATCTAATTTAGAATCTCTCACTGATTGAAGAGCAAAACCTGTAAATTTAGTCAAAGAAACAAAGCTAACTTTAATCACAGACCAAATTAATTTAACTGGAATTTGGAATAACGACCAACTAGCTGTTTCAATCAGGCGGACAATGACTTTAACAATGCTCCCAATCAAGGCGATCGCAAACAGCAAAATCACTATAGTGACAATGGGGTGACTAGCCGCCCAGCCCAACAGATGAAGGAACCGCAAAAATCCAGGGTGTTGAGTCAGCCAATTATTTACAGAATCAGTCACAACAGTTTGCAATGCTGATGATGTAGTATTTTTGATTTGTTCGGCACTTTGCAAAGTTTCATCTACAGAGTCCTTAACTTTTTGGAAAGTATTAATAACTGTATCAACTACTTCACCTGTCTGTTTACTTGCTGTTGCTTTTAAAGACTCACTAAACTGCTGTTTTGAGTTAGCTATTGAGTCAACACCTTGGTTAAGCACATTTTTAGTTGCTTTCCAACGTTCTGTAATTTCTGGGGATAAATTTATTAGGTATTGGCGCGATCGCACCCGGACGATTTCCCCCGCTGCAAGGTCAGTCACTGGCTTTCCGTAGCCTCCACGTGCTGTTATACAAAAAAAGCGAGAAAGTTCTCGCTATAACCAACAGAAGAATATTATACCTCTTTTGGTAAGTCTTATGTTCTCCCCGACTAAGTATTTTATACAGACACTAAAAGAGACGGGAATATAACCTTAGATGGTCAATGCGATCGCGCCATAGATTCACAATCAGGTCAGTCAACCAGTCCGGGGAATGAATTCCCCGTCTGAAAGCGAAAATCCTCTGAAGAGGATTAATGAAGATGTTGAGACAATTTCTAATCGGTTTCAACCGATTTCCGCTATTAGCCCGGAAATTGATTTCTGGGCGTTGGGGATGCATTGATCAAAAAGGTTGAAGTAATCCAGGATTGTTTAGTATTTTCTGAATCCACAAATACAGCCATTTTATTTGAACCGTCAACAGTCAACGGTATGGCTGACGCCACGCTATCGCTATCGACTCCGCTCACCGACCACCGTCAACAGTCAACCGTCAACAGTCAACCGTCAACAGTCAACCGTCAACCGTCAACCCTTCAAATTAAATCTGGGAAAAACTCAGTTCCCAACCCTTCCAGAGTAGATACCACCAGAGCGCGATCTAAAAAGTGATTACCGCGTTCACAGGATGTTTCCGCAATCAGCAAGCATCCATGACAAGCGGAACCATGTAAAAAACGCTCCTCTTGTTCATCATCAGGACGATGTTGGGCGCATACTGGGTCATTAGAACATAATCGCCCTTGCTCTAGTGCAACTTCTAAATGGTGTTCAATGCGTTTACCAACTTCTACCAGTCCCCCTAAAGTTCCTTCGGAGCCGGAGGAACCAGTATATAAAAGAATACCATAACCCCCTTCATTAGCATAGATGCGTTCACGGATAGAACTAGCAGCATAACCGCATTCTAGGGAGACAGACATAATTAATAGATGTGATAATGAATGCAGCATAATATAGGGTAAACCCGGAAACTTCACCTTGTCTTTTTCCTGGTCTATACCTTTGTTGGCGCACCAGATGTCAAACCCCCTAGACAGTTCACGTCCCCGTTTTTTCACTGATTCCCGTTGTAACCAAGCTTCTATAGCTTCTGTCCGAAAGGCAATAAATACACCCTCCCCTTTGTTCTCAATGGCTGGAACCCAACTAGGTTCAGTATCCAAGGCCGCACGCCTGACATTAATATCTAGTTCACCATCAATATCTGGCATTTCGGCCTCAAACCGTGTAAACCCTACCTGGGCGATCACTTCCCGTAAGCGATGTACTAAAACAATTCTTTCAATCAGAGGAGAAAAAGCAGGTGTTAAATCATCCAAACTGCGCGCAGTTGCATAAAAATTACCATCTGGTTTATCTTCCCCCACGACAGGGCTAGAAAGTAGGGTTTCAATTTCTGCTTGTTTAATACTTTTATAGAGTTTTTCCACTCCACTTTGTCGCCTCTGGACCTCTTCCCATACGGCTTCATCGCTAAATTGTTCGATCGCCGTCTTTACTTTTTTCTTTTTGCGTTCCCTCTGAATATCGTTGAGACTTTCTGCAGATTGTAAAAAATCTTCATACACTTCGTTAACAGCGTTTTGTAAAGGTGCGTCCCGGTCAGGAAGGGAAATCACGCTCAGGACTTGGGAGAAATAGGCATTACTCGCCGACCTGACTAGTAAACGATTGTATTCTGGTTGACCCGTAGATTCACGAATACAAGAAAGTTCTTGAGCAGAGGAACCAATCCAGGGGCGGTGTCCCTGACATTTCCCCAATACTTTGCCATTGGGAATAGTAGCATTAGCCAGGGGGCGGCGTTTTTTACAAGCTTCGCAGCGTACATAAATTTCGGCAAAGTCGTTACCAGAACCGGCTTCATCTAACCATAGTTGACCGCGACATTTTTTATCAGAGCCATCATGGACAAAACCAGACCAATCAATATCACTGATATGTCCTTTAACGCAAGCTTGTACAAAGCGAACGGGGACAACTGGTACTTTCTTTTTTTGAGCATCGAGATATTTACCACCGGTTAAATCAGTCCAACGTAATAAAGGGCGGGTACGATAAATTTTTTTACCCTTGATGTTATTTCTGGGGTCTTCCCAAGTTTCCTTAACTTGAGCTAAACACCAAGTAGGGAAAATAAAAGCCTTAACTCCTGTACGGATATCCCCGGGGTTTTGTGCGTCTATTGGTGGTGCATAGAGTTTAATACTATTGACACCCAAAATTTCAGCAACTCTACTTGCTAATCGCGGCTCATAGATCAGTTTTTTGTCACCACGCCAATGATTTAACCCAGCGATGATTACAGAATGGTTGGGTAAATCTACCATGGAACCGGGGCCAAAGCTGGAAAGCATTTGACTTTGGCGTATTTCTCCTTCTGGGGGTCTTTTGTTGTCAGATTTACTCATGATTTTTATTCCTCCTCTATTTTTTCAGGATTGATTACCCAGATGTTGACTGTTGGTTCAACATCGCGCAAACTCCGCTGGGCTTTAAATTTCTGAGCTGCTGAACTTTGTTTGTCTAGTTCGGGGTCGAGGGTGTCAAACAGCAGGGGGGGTGCTGCGCCTACTTCCCGTTGATATTGCAAGGTGGTTTTGTTATTGGCGATGGTTTCCCAACTATCGAGTAGGTCTTTAACTCGGCTTTCGACTTTTTCACCTTGTGCTTGTGCTTGACTAGGTTCGGTCTCTTGCATTTGTGCGCGTTGGGTGATGGTGTCAATGACGAACTGTAATTGATCACGATGTTGAGCAATGTCAAAAGCGCCCATTGGTGGGGTCATTTTGGGATGTCCCAAACGTGCTAAAGCGACGGTAATGGCTGCAATCCCTCGGTCAATGGCGCGGGGGGAAAAGGGGGTAACGCTTGTGGCTTCTACGGCTCGGTAAAATGTAGAATGCCAAGCACCAAAACGTTCATAATGGGAGCGATCGCGGGGACGATGAATATTGAGTAAAGTTACTACTAACCCTGGTCGCTCCTCATCCCTTCCCACTCGACTGGTAGCTTGGATATATTCCGCGGCGGTTTTGGGTTGACCCAGAACTACCATTAAACCTAAGCGCGTAATATCTAAACCCACGGAAATCATATTAGTAGCTAAGACAACATCAACTTTATCTGCTTGGGTAAAGGTTGATTCCAGGTGTCGTTTAGTCTCTGCAACTTGGCTAGTATTGACGCGAGAAGTTAATTCTTCAATTTCATCGGCAATTTTACGGTCAGCAAATAAGCCAGTAGTTTCATTAATTCTCAACCGTTGACTGTAAGTCAACAGACGAGATTTAACTTCATCTTCGATAATCCGGCGACTTCCTCCCAACTCCCGCACAGAATTAAAGTAACCTAACAGAGTCATGTAGGGGTCGGCGGGGTTATGGGGGTTTTTCTTCCCTCCCAACTCTAACCAGTGCTTCTGGGCTGCGCTTAATAATGCTAGATAGGTACGTAATAATACTACCTTTAAACTGCGTCCTTGGGCGGCAATACCTACATATATCCGGGGGTTTTTTACAGTTGGTGAAACAGTTTTAGCAAAAAATGAATCTCGTCTGTCTGGGCCTGGTGGGGGGAAGATATCAACCTCACTGCGACCAAATAAAGCTTGAATTTGTTGATGTGCGCGGCGGACTGTAGCGGTGGAAGCGACGATTTTAGGGCGAATCTTTTTCCCGTTGATTTCTTGGGTACACAAAGCATCAATGGCGGTTTCATATAGTCCTACCATTGTTCCCAAAGGACCGGAAATTAAATGTAATTCGTCTTGGATAATTAAATCTGGGGGTGGTAAATGACCACCTAGGGTTTTACCGCCCTTTGGTTGTGTCGGTCCATAAAATCCATCATCATCATAGCGGTCTACTTTGCCAAATAACGCTCCTGTTTCTCCCACCCAAGGTAAACTGGCGAATTTATCCACAGTGGAAATCATAAAACAAGGTAAGCGGCGATAGATTGGTTCATCCACAGCGACTATTGGTAAAGCTTGATTTCTGGAAAAGTGACAGCGCCGATTGGCACAAGATACACGCAGATTTGTAGGATGATCAGGGTTGGGGTATAATTGAAAGGAATTGCGGTTAAATTTAGTCCCACACCAAGGACAACTTTCTAGGGGAATTGGTGATGGTTTGCCATCGTCTTTTTGGAAATCAAGGGTTCTTTTTCTGGCACTATAATCATCATTGTCTCCTTTTTTACCCATGCGGTTAGGGGTAGACCCTTGTCCTACCCAAAGTCCGATTTCAAAAGGCCAGGTTCCTAACTGTTGGGGGTTGTTTTGACGTTCTATTTCTAGGGCGCAAATCATCGCCGCAGCGCGTCCCAGTTGGTCAAGGGTTAAAAGCCGCAGGGTGTAACGCATGAGGACACTTAACCCAGCGGATTTGATACCGGGGTAACGTAGTCGCCTAAGAACTAGGGTAAAAGCTGCAAGTCCTAAGTAAGCTTCGGTTTTACCGCCACCGGTGGGGAAGAATAATAAATCAACTAATTCCCGATCGCCTGTTTCCGGGTCAGCTATTCCTGTTAGGTTCATCAATAAAAACCCTAGCTGGAAAGGTCGCCACTTAGGGGCTTCTACGGACTCCGGTGTAATATCTTTGCCGTGGGTGACCCGTTGACGGATGTATCTGGCAATGGTACGATTAGCAATAGAGAAGGCGGTAAATATTTCCGGGTCTTGTAAAGCTGTGATTCCAGCTTTAATGCGTTGATTGGCAACTTCTGCCCGGTCAAGTAATTTCTGGGCGACGGTTAAACGTTTTGCTGTGGTTAACGCCAGGCGATCGCTATCAGTGGGACATTGATGGCGTTGGTTTTCAATCCACCGGGCGTAAGCATCGCTCATGGGAGTGAGCATATTTTGCAATGCTTCCGGTGTAGATGCCTTAGCTAAGGCTTCCATCCCCAATTCTACCTTGGCCACAGGGCTGGCTATCACCTTTTCTACATCTGCCGTGGGTATCCAAGCAGTTTGAATATTATGACAATCCCCATCAGAATTAGTCAAGGAAATGGCAGAAACGTTATGACCCACAGCATACTCATAATCATCACGGTATTGCAAGTCTGCCACATTTTCATCCCAATCGTTGTCATCTCTTCCCCGTAAATTGGGACGGGGTACTAATGGCTCTGGGGTATTTATAATTAAGGTTGTTTGAAAGGTATAACTAATATCCCGTTGTTTATCTACAGTCACCAGACGATTATTGACTAAAAATACTGAAACTGAATAGGTTCCCTCTGGTATTAATTCTTGGTAACCTACATTGCGGATGGAAATAACCAGTTTTAAACCGTCACTATCAGGTACAGAGTAAGTTATTTTGTCTTGGTCTTGGGGATGGTCTGGGAGTGGAATAGTCAGATCGGCTTGTTTGGGTATACGTTTCCAGCATCCCGATAAATTTTGAGTAGATTTGTCTGGGGGGGTCTGATCTATCTTATCTGGGGGTGAGAGAATATCTAGCTGTGTATATGAAGTTTCAACTTCTGGGTGATGGTGATCTTTAATGGGGAAGTAATCACCCCACTGTACTGTAATATTCAGTTGGCTGGCATTTTGAGGAACTAAGAAACTTAAACCCATGGATGATGGGAAAAAAGCTTTTTGAGCAAAGGGTTTTTCTGGTACGTTTTCATCTTCAGCGGTGCTACCACCTTCCATCAGGTCTAAATTCTCATTCACTGTATCATCTATCCGTTGTTCTAAGGGCGCACCACTGGGAACTAAAAAACCTGAAAGATACCATTTTGATGGTGCTTGATCAAGAATTTCTTCCTGGTGGTCTATATCTTCAGGAGTCGGACCGATGAGGTCAAGTTGTAAAGCGGTGATCAGCTGTGATCTAACTTGGTGAGATGTTGTATTATTTTCCATGTATTTTGTTTAATATTTGGTATCAATCCGACTCCGGTGGTTGAGCGAAGTCGAAACCACCATCGGCGAAGTCGAAACCACCATCGGCGAAGTCGAAACCGCGATCGCCCCTAATGTTCCCTTCGACTACGCTCAGGGAACATACCGACTCCGGTGGTTGAGCG
>NZ_JAQMTM010000087.1:0-27219 GCF_028331085.1 Anabaena sp. CS-542/02 | reverse complement strand
GTGAGGGCAAGACTTGGTGGACAAGGTGGACAAGGTGACAAGGGAGGAAAACAGTACAAAGTCTGTATTCTTAGTCACAAAAATAGTCCGTCAAAAAACCATTGTCCGTATAAAATCTTCCTTGTCCATCCCTTCGACTACCCTCAGGACAAGCCTTCCTTGTCTTCGGTGGTCTTGCCTGCACAAATCATATTAAAAACCTACCCCTGTGAGGATTTACCCCTCCCACTAGTGTGGATATCTGTATAATAAATGACTTTCATCACTCTATTTGAGTGGTGATTGAACCATTTTTCACAGAGGGCAGTTTTATAACGTAATGGTATAACTATCGTGCAGCGATTTCACATACACGCGATCGCAGCGCGTCGTTTCCACCCCTGTAGCGGGTTGATAACCATTGCTTTCATACAACTTGACGGCTTCCACCAAAATACTGGCGGTCTCAATCCAAATTTGCTGAAACCCACGGGAGGCGATCGCTGCTTCTAGCTCTTGTAATAAATATCTTCCCAGTCCTAAACCCCTGACACTGGATAAAAGATACATTTTGCGGATTTCTACAGCATTCTGACCCCGTTGGGTGGGGTAGTATGCTCCCGTACCTACTAGCTGATTTTGGTGTTCAATTACCCAGAACTCACCTCCGGTGACTAAGTAAAATTCCTCTACTTGCAGGACATCTTTGTCTGCGCCTTGGGGTTCCCAGCCCAGACCGTATTCTGATAATACATAACTGACAACAGAAGCGGCTCTGGTGCGATCGCCTATTTCCCAGTTACGGATCAAAAAATCTTGATAATATTTTCTCATTGGCTCAGGCTCGCACAGAAAATTTTTCTGGATCTATCTTCAATGTACTCAGTTAATAGCCTTGATAGGAGACTTTGACCTTGGGATATTAACCAGATAGCATCTACATACAGATAAGCAGACTCTTCACAGATTAAAAGGTCACAAACCATCAATGTCACAGTTTTATTTTGATACAGAAAACAACGGTCGTAAATCCTTTGAATTACCAGGTGCTAAACCTCACTACAACCCCGACCGACCTGGACAAGTAGAGCATATTGTTCTTGATCTGTGGTTAGATATTCCTCACCAAAGTTACCACGGTACTTGCAGCATTCGCCTGTTACCAATTCGCAGTGGTATTAACCGGTTGACTTTGGATGCTGTCAACCTCAAGATTGAGTCTGTTTATGTAGATCAGATATCGCAAAGTTTTGACTATAACGGTGAACAGCTGTTTATTCAACTGTCTCAACCCACACAGATTGGTCAGCATTTATTGATTGCGATCGCCTACTCAGGAGAAAAACCCCAACGCGGTATATACTTTATTCAACCAGACCCATACTATCCCCACAAGCCCACCCAAGTTTGGACTCAAGGGGAAGATGAAGACTCTCGTTTCTGGTTTCCCTGTTTTGACTATCCCGGACAACTTTCTACCTCAGAAATTCGGGTGCGGGTTCCCAAAGATTTAATGGCTATTTCTAACGGCGAACTGATTGATACCCAAGAGCATGGGGAGGAGAAAATCTACCATTGGTCACAAAAGCAGATTCATCCTACCTACTTAATGACTTTAGCCGTCGGTGATTTTGCGGAAATTTGCGACCAGTGGCAAGATAAACCAGTGACATACTACGTAGAGCAGAGGAGAAAGGATGATGCTCTACGTAGCATGGGTAAAACTCCCCGGATGATGGAATTTCTCAGCGAAAAGTACGGTTATGCTTATCCTTTTCCTAAATATGCTCAAGTTTGTGTAGATGATTTCATCTTTGGGGGGATGGAAAATACTTCCACAACCCTATTAACAGATAGATGTTTGCTGGATGAACGCGCCGCTTTAGATAATCGCAACACAGAAAGTTTAGTTGTCCACGAATTAGCACACCAGTGGTTTGGTGATTTGCTGGTGATTAAACATTGGTCTCATGCTTGGATTAAGGAAGGTATGGCTTCCTATTCTGAGGTGATGTGGACGGAACATGAATATGGTGACCAAGAAGCGGCATACTATCGCTTATTGGAAGCTAGAAGTTACTTAAGTGAAGATAGCGATCGCTACCGTCGTCCCATGGTAACTCATGTTTACCGGGAAGCCATAGAGCTTTATGACCGTCATATCTACGAAAAAGGGTCTTGTGTTTATCACATGATCCGGGCAGAATTAGGGGAAGAATTGTTTTGGCGAGCAATTCAAACCTTTGTCCGGGATAATGCCCATAAAACTGTAGAAACAGTAGACTTACTCAGAGCCATTGAAAAGGCCACGGGACGCAACTTAGCCTTTTTGTTTGACCAATATGTTTATCGTGGTGGTCACCCCGATTTTAAAATAGCTTACTCTTGGGATGGGGATGCTAATTTAGCCAAGGTGACGGTCACTCAAACCCAAGCAGACAAGAATGACAGTAAAGATTTATTTGACCTGAAAATTCCCATTGGTTTTGGTTATACCCAACCCGGTCAAGCTGCACAACTCAATACTTTTACAGTGCGGGTGAATGAACGGGAACAAAGCTTTTACTTTCCCCTAGCAGAAAAACCGCAATTTGTCAGCTTTGATGTGGGGAATAATTTCTTGAAAACTGTTACCTTAGAATATCCAGTACCAGAGTTAAAAGCACAGTTAGAATTTGACCCCAACCCCATTTCTCGCATCTATGCAGCAGCAGCCTTGGCAAAGAAAGGGGGATTAGAAGCTACCATGGCACTGTCAAATGCACTGAGAAATGATTCATTTTGGGGTGTGCAGGTAGAAGCGGCTAAACAACTGGGGGAAATTAAGTTAGATCAAGCATTTGATGGCTTAGTACCAGGATTACAAGATGAAAATCCTTTTGTGCGCCGGGCGGTGGTAGAAGCATTGGCCACCATCAAAACCTATGACAGTTACAAAGCTGTGAAAAAATTACTGAAAAATGGTGACCCCAGTTACTACGTAGAAGCAGCAGCTAGTCGCGCTGTGGGGTGCATCGCATCGCTAAATTTGGCAGAAAAACCCAAGGAAGAAAAGGTAATTAAGCTGCTAAAATCCGTTTTGGAAAAAAGGGCTGGTTGGAATGAAGTTGTCAGGAGTGGTGCTGTGGGTGGTTTGGCTGAACTGAAAACCTCGGAAGCTGCCTTAAATCTCCTACTAGAATACACCAAACTTGGTGTACCCCAACCTCTACGCCTGTCTACAATTCGGGCTTTAGGTAAGATTTCGGTAGGTCAAAGTCCGGCGAATTTAGAACGTATTCTAGCAAGATTAGGGGAACTAGCCAAAGAAACCTTCTTTTTAACTCAAGTGGCTGTGGTGGTGGCCTTGGGACAAATGGAAACTCCCAAAGCTATGGGAATTTTGCGATCGCTCGCTGACCAAGCCGTAGATGGGCGTGTGCGCCGTTATGCTGAAGAAGAGATTTCCCGGGTGCAAAAGAATGTGGGTACTGACAATGCACTGCGCCAGATACGTGAGGAACTAGACCAAATGAAACAGGAAAATCAAGAACTGAAAAGTCGCTTGTCCGGTCTGGAAGCTAAATCTCACGGTCAGTAGTGATTAGTCATCCCATCAATCTTAGCTGAAACAGCAAGAAGCCTCTGGTCTTACCGCAAAGGGGATTCTTGCTTGACGGGGACTCTAATAAATTTACCCGCGCTAACAGCAGTAACCACAAGTGTTAGGACATTTCCCTGCTTGTTGTTCCCCAATCCTTCCCAATCCTTCCCAATCCTTCCCAATCCTTCCCATTCCCTGTTCCCTTAAAACCACAATTATGATGTCCTAACGTGTATGCGTAGTGCTATAACAGCAAGGATGGTAGGGCGAGGTCAGTGAATGCTGAAGAGAAACTTAAAATTCTGCTTCTGCCATTGCCCAATCACCAATTCTCGAATATTTGTACTTTTATGAAGTATAATTAAGGAAAAGATAAAAACGTCTGGGCAGAGTGTAGGCTGTTTTACACCTGAAAAGGCCGCCGAGAATATGACCCAGAGAAAATTTAAATTCCCTAGTTTTTAATAAAAACTACCAAAACTCCAAACTTACAATCTATTTGTAAGTGGGGGTATAAAAAAAACAAAAGTATAGAATTCCCAGTTGAAGAGGTATGTAAAGGCGTGGGTCAGTATCAACCTGGTCAGCTACAACGCTACAATGCGGAGGCGATCGCTCGCCACTATGATTATCGTCCCTGGCTTGGTTGGGGGCGAATGTTACAAATTATCTGGTCTTTTGCTGGATTTATTTTGAGTCTCAAGTGGGACGAATGGCAAGATAAAGTTGAGCAAAACAAAGGTAAACGTGCTTCCCAGTTACGAGAACTACTTACTAGACTTGGCCCGACATTTATTAAAGTCGGTCAAGCCCTATCTACCCGGCCAGACTTAATCCGCAAGGATTTCTTAGAGGAACTGATCAAGCTGCAAGACCAGTTACCACCTTTTGATAATGCGATCGCTTATCAAATCATTGAAACCGAGTTAGATAGACCAATTAGTGAAGTTTTTAGCGAATTATCCCCTAAACCAGTCGCTGCTGCTAGTTTAGGTCAAGTTTATCGTGGTCGTCTAGTAACTGGGGAAGAAGTGGCGGTGAAAGTGCAACGCCCCAACTTACGCCCGGTGATCACCCTTGACCTTTATTTGATGCGTTGGATGGCTGGATGGCTAGCGCCTTGGCTACCCCTGAATCTCGGTCACGATCTAACTTTAATTGTGGACGAGTTTGGCATCAAATTATTTGAGGAAATTGACTACATCAATGAAGGTCGTAACGCGGAAAAATTTGCCAGTAACTTTCGCAACGACCCACGAGTCAAAGTTCCGAGCATTTACTGGAGTTATACCAACACCCATGTTTTAACTCTGGAATGGATTAATGGCTTCAAACTGACTGATAGTGCCAGAATCAAACAAGCCGGTTTAGACCCAGAGGGAATCATCACAATTGGCGTAACTTCAGGACTACAACAGCTATTAGAACATGGTTTTTTCCATGCTGATCCCCATCCGGGGAATTTGTTCGCCATGCCTGATGGACGTATGGCTTACATTGATTTCGGCATGATGGACCAGCTTGAGGAAGTGACCAAAGAAAGTTTAGTAGATGCCTTAGTGCATCTGGTGAACAAAGACTACGCCGATTTAGCCACAGATTTTGTCAATTTGGGTTTTCTGACACCAAATACCAATATTGGCCCAATTATCCCGGCATTGGAATCAGTATTGGGAAATGCCATTGGCAAGAATGTCAATGAATTTAACTTTAAAACCATTACTGATGATTTCTCGGAATTGATGTATGAATATCCGTTTCGAGTTCCCGCCAAGTTTGCTTTAATTATTCGTTCTCTGGTAACTCAAGAAGGTATTGCCCTCAGCCTCAACCCTAATTTCAAAATTGTAGAAGTGGGTTATCCCTACATCGCCCGACGACTACTAACTGGGGAATCTCCAGAATTAAGGCGGCGACTGTTGAACGTGTTGTTTAAAGATGGTCGGTTCCAGTGGCAACGCTTAGAGAACTTGATCCAAATTGCTCGTAATGACAGCAGCTTTGATGTATTACCTACCGCACAAATGGGAATACAATATTTGCTGTCTGAGGAGGGTGGATTTCTCCGCCGTAAGTTGGTATTGGCACTCACTGAAGATGACCGCCTCCATACCGCAGAAGTTCAACGCCTGTGGGATATTGTTAAAGATGACATCAAACCGAATCGGTTGTTAGATGCAGCCATGGGTATGTTGACGCAGTTATCTAGAGAAGGGGTAACGGCTATTATTCCCAAATCTGCTTTTGCTAATGTCGAATCAAAGGGTAAAAAATCCCAGGTTTAAGTTTTTTGGTGTATTACTTTTCCATATAAATTCGGAGTTTTCATGTACTATTACCCAGCAAACCCACCATATTTTCTGCTCCTAATCGGCTTTTTGATGGCATTAACTTCTGGTATCGCTTTATCTGGCACACTAAAAGTAATCGTGCAGCAATGGCCAAAGAATAATTCCGAGGATACTAAATCTCCTTCCGCATTAAAAAAATTATTGGTGCCATTTCTAGGAATTACTGCTGGTGTTTGTCTATTTCTCTCATCCGGTCTAGAGATATTTGGCTTTCCTTCTTTCTTGGCTTTGGCGGTGGGATTACCAGTTAGTCTTTTGACTTGTGTACTGGTTTGGTTCCAGTTGGGAAGTATGCTAACTTTTGCCAAACGGGAAGGAATGCAAGCTCTAGATTTAGATTCTTGATCATCACAGGATTTTTGGTTAATTAGAAGCAACTGTAGGGAAATTCCAAAAGTCTCTACAGCTTTTTATTTTTCACATAATATGTGTGGTCACACCTGAGTTGATCTTAAAATAATCATAAGATAATAAGTAAGTTTTTCGCTCATTGATTTGGGCTTTGGCAAGTTGGGAGGGGTTGCACAGTGGCTGATGATAAAAGTACAGGAAGGCCAAAAATTGATGAGCAAGAGTTTTTTTGGCCTTTCTGGTTGACATTGCCACTCTACCCGTATGGCAAGCGCCAGACAATCCGTAAGGAAGTAGTTAAAGATACTATCTGGATCTTTGACCAACTACAGGGGATTTTTTACGTTGTTGTGCCGATTCGCATGACTATAGTTAAGCTAGAACAGGGGGGTCTTTTAGTATATGCTCCCGTTGCACCTACTCCAGAATGTCTGAGGCTGGTTGAAGAGTTGGTGGCAGAACATGGGGATGTTAAGTATATTATTTTGCCGACAATTTCAGGAGTAGAACACAAGGTGTTCGTGGGTCCTTTTGCTAGATGCTTCCCCAAAACACAGGTTTTTGTCGCCCCCCATCAATGGAGCTTTCCCCTAAATCTTCCCCTTACCTGGCTGGGCTTACCTGGTAACCGGACTCATATATTACCAGCACACGGCAGAAATACACCATTTGCTGACCAATTTGACTATGCAATTCTCGGTCCTATAGAACTCGGTCCGGGGAGATTTGCTGAGGTAGCATTTTTCGACAAGCGATCGCGCACCTTATTATTAACAGATTCTGTGGTATCTGTATCAGCAGAACCACCGGCGATCGCCCAATTAGATCCATATCCTTTGCTATTCCATGCCAAAGATAGGGCATCTGACATTATAGCAGATAATCCCGTCAATCGCCGCAAGGGATGGCAACGTATTGCCTTATTTGCTTTGTACTTTCGTCCCAGTGTGCTAGAAATCCTCAGATGGAGTCAAGTCTGGCGTGAGGCGACTAAAGCCCCTAATCGCTCACCCAAAGCCTATTTTGGCTTATTTCCCTTTAAATGGCGGTCAGATTGGCAAAGCTCCTTTGAGCTACTTAGAGGTGAAGGTCGTTTATTTGTAGCACCAATTTTGCAAACACTAATTCTCAACCGCGCACCCAGAGCAACCCTGAACTGGGCTGACAAGGTGGGGAGTTGGGATTTTGAGCAGATTGTTCCTTGTCATTTCGACGCACCCATCAAAGCACAGCCTGATAAATTTCGTCAAGCATTCTCTTTCCTAGAAAACCATCCGCCTATCAGTGGGGAGAGTAATAGTTACCCTTTACCAGAGGAGGATTTTAAATTACTCAGAGAAATTGATCAAGGTTTAAAAAACAGTGGTATTGTGCCACCAGCACAGGAAAAAGTTTAATAACATCGTACCAAAGTTCAACTTTGGTACGAGATTCTGGTCATAGACAACAATGATTAGCCTGGTTGTACTCCGGGAACACCGTTTTGAACTACATATGTTGCTCGTTTGCTGATGGTACCAAATGGAGTTGTCACATTGGACATGACTAAATAATCTGTTGTCCAAGTTCTAGGAGTCAGTAAACAGCGAACATATCCCCGCTGACCATTGTAGAACTTAATGTGTGGATTATCGGGTAAGTAAGCTGCTACGTTGGGGGGGATGTCTGTTCCATTACCACCAGAGCTAATGGAAGTACATACGAACTCACTGCCAATGGTAGCAGAATTGGGGTTATCAAAATCAGCTTTCAGATCCATTGCCCAGTTGGAATGTACATCCCCTGCTAAGGATACAGGATTAGAAGGTTTACGCTGTGCAAGGAAATTCATCAAACTATTGCGGGAAGCCAGATAAGCATCCCACTTGTCCATACTAAACGTTTGTCCTTCACCGGGTTGGAAATCCCGTTGTGCAATGGGTACTTGCTGGGCTAAAACATTCCACTTAGTCTGTGAACTGTCTAAACCCTCATATAACCACCTTTCCTGTCTTTCTCCGAGAATTGTAGCTTCTGGGTTTAAAACCTCGTCACAACGTTGTTTTGTGCCATCACCACAGGGTTGGTCCGTACGATATTGGCGAGTATCTAAAACATGGAATGTGGCCAAGTTGCCGAAGGACAACCGACGGAACATCTGCATATCCGGTCCAATGGGTCGTGAGAAAGGCCGCAAAGGCATATGCTCATAGTAAACCTGATAAGCAATTGCTCGCCGTTGCAGAAAGATTTCTCGGTTTTGATCTGGTTCAGTATCAATTTCTGAAATGTTATTGGCGTAGTTGTTTTCCACCTCGTGGTCATCCCAAGTCACAATCCAAGGAAAAGCTGCATGGGCGGCTTGTAAATTGGGGTCGCTTTTATAGAGTCCGTAACGGTTGCGGTAGTCTTCTAAAGTGAAAATTTCTGAACCATTGTGTGGTCTAACAGCTGTGCTGGAAATTCCCCCTTCATAGATGTAGTCTCCCGTGTGTACCACCAAGTTGAGATCATCTTCTGCTAAATATTTATAGGCAGTGTAGTAACCTTGCTGATAGTTCTGGCAAGAGACAAAAGCAAATTTAAATTGATTCAAGTTGCTTTGTAGTGAAGGAGCTGTACGAGTACGACCAATGGGGCTTTCTTCTCTGCCGACAGTAAATTGATACCAGTACCAATTTTCCGGTTCCAGACCTGAAACTACAACTCGAACAGAATGGGCTAATTCCGGAGTTGCTACGATAGTACCTCTAGCTACAACTCGTCTCATGTCAGGATCTCTGGCTACTCGCCAGCGAACTGGGACGTTGGCAAGTGGCATTCCTCCCCCATTGAGAGGTTCAGGAGCTAGACGAGTCCAAATAACTACGCTAGTTGCATCAGGTTCACCAGATGCTACACCCAGCTTAAAAGGATAATCGGAAAATCTGCCCCTTGCCATAACTCGGTCATGGGAAAATTGACTGGCCAAGGTCAAACCAGTGAATGCTCCCGCCCCAATGATTAAGTTACGTCGTTTGATGCGATTACCCAAAAGCCGCTCAAAATTAAAGTAGTCTGCCATTGTGTTATTCCTGAGTAACAGGTAAATTTCAGCACAGAAGCATTCGACTTTAGAAAGATATGACAGGTTATGTGAACTCCATAACCACTTTTTTCCAGAAAATCAGGCTGGAATTTTCATACTTATCTAATATTTCGATTGATTTAGATGCTTACTTTGCTAGCCTGACAATACTGGTTAAAGATTAATTCTGTCTGAAGGGAACGTTAAAAATAACTTAATTCTTCTATATTTGCGCCTTGGGCAATTAAAACTTGATTAAGAACAGTAACAATAGTAATTGCTGTTGAATATGGGTGAACATTTGCAGTAAAAGATAATTATATAGCAACCGCCAAGGTGGTTAGGACACAAACAGAAGATAAAACCATTGAAATTCAAGCGTTTCAAGGCTTCCCCCAGCTCCGGTGCCCCCTGCTATATATAGCAGTAACCACAAGTGTTAGGACATTTCCCTGCTTGTTGTTCCCCATTCCCTGTTCCCTGTTCCCTGTTCCCTTAAAACCAAAATTATGATGTCCTAACGTGTATGCGTAGTGCTATACTTGAATAGGAGTTTTAAGTAATGCCGTCATCATAAAAACTGTATCCAGGATCGAAACCCATAAAATAGCTAAACAGCTATAAAATCAGTATAATTGCAGGAATCAACAGTAGTTGCTCACTGCTTAACAGACTCAACACATTCCTTAAATCAATTGATTTTTACCCAATTTTCTTCTATTCATCCCATAAACTTTTGAGTAGAACGGAGTTTAATTATGCCTCGTTCTCAAATATTCACTACATCTTTAGAGTTTGTGAAATTATAGACAAATCTACAAAGTCACTTTACCAGGGGTAAACCTGATTGGAGTTACTCCTAACCCCTCTATCCCGTCTGCAAAAGCGTTCAGGACTGCTTTTCTTAATATGTTGTACGCCCCATTTAAATCAGCGTTTATTAACCTTCCATTGGAAGCTTTATACAACCCACGAGCTACTCTTCTACCACTAAATACACCTTCTGCCCCTTTTTGGTACTCGGGGATATTATCAAGGTCAAGAAAACTAGCCTTAGAGGTATAACTTTCTTCGTTGATAATAACTTTAACCCCAGCTAAGTTAGCTTTATAAACCAACTGCTGGATAAATTTATAGTGGGGTATCTGAACAAAATTTTGATTGTTACGCTTACCAATATTAATATCTTGCTTCCACTGTTTGTTGTTACCAATCACCAAAGTATCAATCTGATTTTGTAGAAGGTAATTAATAATGGTTCTACTAGCTTGGTGTAGATAGGTATCAACTTTACTATCTCTTTTGGTGAGAAGATTGGATATTTTGTTGGAGGTGTATCTATTGGGGTCTTGAGTTTGAAGCTTCGATTGGAGTCTGGCTTTTTGTTTATTAAAGAATTGATTGGTTGACTTTAGTGGGCGACCATTAATAATCAACGGCTGAAAGCCTTTTTTGTTTGAAGCTATGGTGGCCAGGTTATTAAGCCCCAAATCGATAGCTGCAATATATTGATTCCTAACTGTGACTACTTCATTCTTTTCATAAACAGCCTCTACTACATGGAATCCACTTCTAGGTACTAATCTAAGTTCTTTAACTTTACTTTGAATAGCAGTTGAAATAGATATATTTGTACCTGAAGGTTGTAATAACCCTTTTTTTAACCCTCTTTTGCTAATACCCTGTGCAGGGTAAATGACCACACAACGACCTTTTGTTTTATGTTTATATCCAGGTAGTCTAGGCCGACTTTTGAACTTATCAGGGTTTGTCGTAAAAGAACTAATAGCTGCAAAATATGAAAGCCAGCATCTATCAACTAATT
The DNA here is from genome assembly GCF_028331085.1 of Anabaena sp. CS-542/02. Taxonomy (NCBI): domain Bacteria; kingdom Bacillati; phylum Cyanobacteriota; class Cyanophyceae; order Nostocales; family Nostocaceae; genus Anabaena; species Anabaena sp. CS-542/02. The sequence continues at coordinate 16,084 of NZ_JAQMTM010000087.1, read as the reverse complement.
TAATGATTTGACAACTTACCTTTGCTGGCAAAGCTTTATAATCAACAGATTCTTTGATTAGATGATAGGATCCAGCATAATTAATATGCTTGTTGTTATGAATATATTCCTGTCTAACTATTAAGTTAACAGCATTGTATAGATTCTTCGATTTAAAGCAAAGTTCATCTATTTCTTTGTATGCTGGGTGACTTGGTTTAATAACATGACGCTCAATCAGCTTCATTTTGTAACTCCTGAGTGATACGTTCTGTTTTTCTCTTTGCTCTTCTTAACCCATAGATCCTTGCACTAAAGCATATTGGGTTAACCTTTCAGCTTGTCTTTCTAAGTTGTCTTTTGAACCATTATCAGAAACACGGCAGTAGATAGCTACAACTTTGTTAGGGTTTTGGTTAGTTTCAGGTAGATTAATAATTATGGTTCCTGTAGGTTATTGATAACCTGTGATTACGCCGGATTTGTACCAACGCCACGCAGTTCTATAACTTATCCCTACCTTTTTTGCATAATCAGATAGTTTCATTCATTTAATGATCGTACACTCATAATAATATTATACTAGAAATGTACATAAATGACTATAAATTCATTAAATTATTGTGGACCTGCAAGAAATTTACCCCTGTCCTGTCTGTCGCGTCGGTAAAATTTCTCAGATGCCTATGATGGAAACTATGGCCTGTGACTTCTGTCATGAGATTTTTACTGTCAACCTAGAAGAACAACAAATCAAAATGCCTTCTCGGCAACCGCCCCTGATATGGCGCTGGAATGGCTTTAACTGGACAGAACCCCAACTAGAAGGGGTGGAACTGGGTTGGGGTTATGGTGCAGCAGCAATTGCTTTTGTGGTTATCCCTACAACTATCATTGCCCTAGCTGCTTATTACTTACCCCCAATATCTGATGAACCCATTACTTGGTTACCCTATATCTGGACAATACTCACTTTTTTGTCACATTTATCAATTATTATGTGGATTTTGGCAGAAATTTATCAGTTTCCACTTATGGCTTATTGGAGAGCCATGCATCGGTGGAGAAATAGGTAACACACTATAGTTCCAAAAAACATAGACAAATATCTCATGCCTTCCCAATACGTTAAATATACTATGTGGGAATTTAGGATCAAAAGGTTATTTATGAACTGAGTTACCTCAAACAGGCTTGTATAATATTTAAATCTCAGTTAGAGAAAAACTATTCTGCTGGTGGAATCGATGCTGGTGGAGAATCACCCGCCCTAGGGCTTGACTAGGGTGGAATTCTGACTAATTCCCACATCAAAACTACACTGGAGTAGGTTTGATGTGGCGGCTGCATCACTCATACTTAAGATTGTTGACAAAAATACCTGATGAGCGAGATGGAGCAGTATTATCGAGTTTTGGAAATAGAACCTGGAGCCACACTTGAGGAAGTCAACCAGGCTTATAAAGACTTGGTTTTCATTTGGCATCCTGATCGCATTCCTCAAGATAATCTTCGCTTACAAAAGAAAGCCCAAGAAAAGCTCAAAGCTATTAATGAAGCTCGTGATCAATTGCGAGCTTTAAATGGCAAGAAGCATAACCATGTTGCTCATTCTCCGGTATCTCCACCCAACAAACCACCCCACAGTACCTACAAACCACCTAGCTCTAACCCGGATTTGAGTGGTAAGAACTTCAGCGGCTCTAACCTCAGCAACAAGGATTTATCTGGGCGAAACTTGAGTTATGCTAACTTGAGTGGTGCTGACCTGAGTGATACTTTTATGCATAAAGTCATTCTCCGGGGAGCAAATTTATCTCAAGCCAATTTGTTTAGAGCTAATTTACTTTTAGCCGACCTCAGAGAAGCTAACTTACGCTCTACTAATTTAATTGGGGCTGACCTGAGTGGGGCTGACCTGCGCGGAGCCGACTTGACAGGGGCGCGGATTCGTTCCGGCGATCGCCTGCTGGTAAAATTAATTGGTGCTAATTTAGCCGGTGCAATTATGCCTGATGGTGCCATCCATAGTTAACAATCAGTTTGATTTATGAACATCGCCATTATTGGTTGCGGTTACGTTGGTTGTGCAGTTGCTCAATTGTGGCAGCAAAAAACGAATTTTATGATCACTGCTACCACAACCACCCCTGAGCGTGTCCCCACATTACAAACTGTAGCCCATAAAGTTGTAGTTATCCAAGGCCATAACCGAGAAGGACTAAACTCTGTATTGCAAAATCAAGATGTTGTCCTGTTGAGTCTTGGGGCAAAAGGGGTCAATGTATACGAAGAAACTTATCTGAAGACTGCTGAAACTCTGGTAAACATTTTACCAGATATTCCTACAATCAAGCAGATAATATATACCGGCAGCTATTCAGTTTATGGCGACCACAATGGGGGTTGGGTAGATGAACAAACCCCAGTTAGACCCACTCATGAGCGGGGAAAGATTCTCCAAGCCACTGAGGATGTATTGCTAGCAGCATCTAGTGATAAACTGCGTGTTTGTATCTTGAGGTTGGGAGGCATTTATGGACCGAATCGGGAACTGATCAAAATATTTAGTAGGCTTCCTGGTACAACTCGTCCCGGTAATGGTGAAGATGTCGCCAATTGGGTTCACCTAGATGATATTGTTGGGGCGATAGAATTTGCGCGCCAACATTACTTAGAAGGTATTTATAATTTGGTAGATGATGCCTATTTAACTAGTCGAGAGTTACTAAGTCGCTTGTTTAACAAACACGATTTACCCAAAGTAAAATGGGATAATACGGCTACAAGTAACCGTCCATATAATGCTAAAGTATCCAACGGAAAAATCAAAGTAGCAGGGTATAAATTAATTCACTCCCAGATTATTTTTTAAGAAAAAAACCTGATTAATATGGTAAATTCATTGAATATTAGAATATCTCCTACCCAGTTTTATACATGGAACAATTATTCTTGTGCCTATGAAATCCATGAACCAGCTAATTCCGCCAGTGAGGGTATACCTTTACTTTTAATTCATCCGATTGGTGTGGGGTTATCGCGGCAATTTTGGCAAAGGTTTCGCAGCCAATGGTATAGAACAGGTCGTAAAAATCCTATTTACAATCCCGACTTACTAGGATGTGGTGAAAGTGATATGCCCCATGTGGCTTATACTCCTAAAGATTGGGCGCAGCAACTACATACCTTTTTATTAACGGTAGTTAAAAAACCTGTAGTAATTGTAGTACAAGGGGCATTATTACCCGTAGCCATAGAGTTAGTACAGCAACAATCTTTAATTCTGGGGATGATTTTAGCTGGGCCTCCATCTTGGCCGGTAATTACTAAAAACTCATCACCATTACAGCAAAAAATAGCTTGGAATATTTTTGATTCCCCTTTTGGTAAGGGTTTTTATCGCTATGCACGGACAGAAAAATTTTTGCGTTCTTTCTCCATTAGGCAACTTTTTGGCTCCGAGAATGCTGTAGATAAAGAATGGTTAAATATGTTATTCGCAGGGGCGAAAAATCTAGAAAGTCGCCATGCAGTATTTTCATTTTTAGCTGGATTTTGGCGACAGAATTATAGTAGTTATTTGGCTTGTATCAATCAGCCCACACTGATAGTTTTAGGAGAAACTGCATCGAGTATTAGCAAAGAAGGGAAACAAGAAACACCAGATGAACGCTTGGCTGATTATCTGGGCTGTTTACCTCAAGCTAGGGGTATTAAAATACCGGGACGCAATGTTTTACCCTATGAATCAACAGGGGAATTTGTAGAGGCGATCGCCCCATTTATTACTCAGTTAGAACCCGTACAATCATAGTTTCAGCCGGGGAATCAACTGGTGTCTGAGGTGCTTCTTCAAATACAGTCAAGTCGAACCAAAAAGTAGTACCCACACCCACCTCACTCACCAGATGCATTTGACTATGATGCCGTTCTATGATATTCCTAACAATAGATAAACCCAAACCAGTACCTTCTAGAGTGTGAACACGATTTTCCACGCGGAAGAAACGGTCAAAAATAGCCTGTTGGTCTTCAGGGGCAATACCGATACCAGTATCCGAGACTTCCACCCGGACATGAGAAGCCGGAATGTGTGAGTCAGGGTTTGTTTCCAGTTGGTAGGCGCGAATTGCTACCTGACCACCCGGCTGAGAGAATTTGAGAGAATTACCCACTAAATTAGCTAAAACTTGTAACAGTAAATCATAGTTGCCCACAACCAAGGGTAAATAAGGCTCTATTTCCTGAATTAATTGAATAGCTTTGTCCCTCGCATTGAGTTCATAAGTACGCAGGGTTTGTTCAATAGCTTGTGCTAAATCCACACCATCAAAGTTGTAACTGCGTCCAGATTCGAGTTTAGACAAATCCAAAACATCGTTAACTAAACGGGTAAGTCTATCAGTTTCATTATTAACAGTTTGGAGAAAATCCTGTCTTTGTTCCACACTCAACTCTTCGCCATACTCATGCAAAGTTTCGATAAAAGATTTGATATTAAATAGAGGCGTGCGTAATTCGTGAGAAACGTTACTAATAAATTGGCTTTTTGCCTCATTGAGTTCTACCTCACGGGTGATATCCTGGACGGTAATGGCAATACCTTTGATGCTCTCCCGTTGGAGATTGAGTACAGTAGTCAGGAGAATGCGGACAGTGCGCTTAGTGGCTTGATTCAAATGAATACGGAACTCGGCGCTGTCACATTCACCCGCCGCCATTTCATACAAAGGACGGGTAATTTCCATCTGCACTGCTGAGGGTAAATGATGTAAAACATTACCGCCTTCAACTTCTATCCCTTCCCAGCCAAAAATCCGCCGAGCTGTGGGGTTAACTAAAATCACCTGCATACTGTTATCAATCAAAACAGCACCATCAGCAATGGTAGAAACCAGGGTTTCCAGCTTGGCTTTTTCTGCTGTTAATTCCTCAATATTTTGCTCCTCATAGCGTTCTAGACGTTCAGCCATTTCATTAAAGCTGAGAATTACCTCTCCGAGTTCCCCGCCTAAAGGTAAATCAATGCGCTGCTTGAAATTACCAGCCGCAATTTGTTTAACCCCTACTAATAGTTCTTTAATGGGCTTGGTAATGGTCAAAGCATTAATAACTCCTGCCAAAATCACCATCACCCAAATCGTGATAAAAACCGCAATGGTCACATCACGGGTGAAATTAGTAGAAATAACTGCGGTTTGGTTGGGGTTGATGCCTATGGCTAAGACCCCCTGGTGTTTTTGATCGACAATTAGGGGAATAAATACATCCGTGACTACTCCATCTGGGGTTATATGTTGCCGCACCATAAGCTCTTTCCGCTCATTGGTGTAATCTTCTGGTAGTTGTATCCGTCGTTCAATGGTGAGGGAGTTTTCTACCTCTTCCAAAAAAGGAATGCCAAAAAATATTTTCCCAGTTTGATCGGCGTAGAGCATATAACTCACACTAGAGGTGCTGCTGTAGAAGCGTTGGGAAAATTGCTGGGCTTCAGTGAATTTGTGGTCAGCGATGAGGGGAGCAATGTTAGCAGCAAGCAGTAGTCCTAGATCACGACCAAAGCGGGTGTCATTCATGCGCGCATCTTGCTGAATTGTATTCACAGCCCAGAATGTGAGGCCACTCATGACCAAGGACACAACTAAGGTGGCCACAGCCAAGAGTTTGGTCTGGAGGGTGAACTCTGACCACCAGTTAGCAATTGCTTCTTGGATTGTTTTTAATGGAGCCAGCATTGTAAATCAAGTTGTTAGTAGTTTTGGTTATTTAACCCCAACCACTAAAAAATTAACAGTGAATTTGATCAAGATGTTAATTGGAAGATGAGGTTAGGTCAGACATAGCAAGTTTCCAGGTGAGGAAGTTAAATATAGCAGAGGTTTATTGACCGTGCTACAGGGGTAACTTCCATTGACCTGAATTATTTTGCTCTAGGAGCTAGTCTTGATTTAATATTAACAGTCTATTTGAGGACTCGATGACCGATATCTTGGCGGTAATATACCCCCTGAAATTGGATTGATTTGATTCCAGTGTATGCTTGAGCGATCGCTTGCTGGAAATTTTCGCCGATGCCGGTTACATTTAACACTCGTCCCCCATCTGTGACTATTTCTTGTTGCTGGTTTAATTTCGTACCTGCATGAAATACGGTTACTCCCGGGGCTTCAGCCTCTTTGATTCCCGTAATCACTTTACCTGTGTCGTATTTCCCAGGATAACCCCCTGAAGCAGCGACCACAGTAGCCGCAGCCCCTGGTTTCCAAGCTATGGGGGGCATTTCCCCTAAACGCTGCTGTACACAGGCTAAAATCAATTCCTCTAGGGGTGTTTCTAGCAGTGGCAAAATTACCTGAGTTTCCGGGTCACCAAAGCGACAGTTAAATTCTAACACTTTGAAGTCACCATCGGGGGCAATCATCAAGCCCGCATACAGCACCCCCCGATAGTCAATACCTCTAGATTTTAAACCGGCGATCGCTCTTTCCAACACTTCAGCTTGAATGCGCGCCATTAACTGGGGTGTAGCAATAGGTGCGGGGGCGTAAGCTCCCATCCCGCCGGTATTTTCCCCTGTATCGCCGTCTCCAATCCGCTTATGGTCTTGAGCGGGGAGCAAGGGGCGAATAGTTAACCCATCAGTCAGGGCTAAAACTGATACCTCTTCCCCAATCAAGCATTCTTCCACTACTACAAAATTACCAGCACTGCCAAACTGTCCGGCAAAAATTGCCTCAATGGCAGTTTCTGCCTGTTCTGTGGTTGTGGCGACTATTACCCCTTTACCGGCCGCTAAACCGTCGGCTTTAATAACTATAGGTATTCCCTGGGATTTTACATAGGATTTAGCTGCTGTGGCTTCAGTAAATACCGCAGCTTTGGCTGTGGGAATCCCCGCCTCTTGCATTAAGGCTTTAGCCCAAGCTTTACTAGCTTCTATTTGCGCCCCAGCTTTCACCGGACCAAATACCATGAGTCCTTGACTTTGCAGGTAATCTGTAATTCCCATTGCTAGAGGTACTTCTGGCCCCACTACCACCAAAGAAAAGCCATTTTCTAGGGCGTATCGGCTCATCCCCTCAAAATCATCTACAGCCAAGGGTAGGTTCTGACAACGTTCTAGGGTAGCAGTTCCCCCGTTTCCTGGTACACAAACAACTTGCTCAATTTGCGCAGATTGTAACAGTTTCCAAGCCAGGGCGTGTTCTCGCCCTCCATTACCAACAACTAAAACTTTCACTGAACCTTCTGACCAGAAGTGACAACTGCTTTGACAATATCACGAGTTCTGATCCCAAAATCAACTAGTTGTGTGAAGCAAGAATCCCCCACTACGGAGTGTCAATTGGCTAATCTAATCACTTCCCGAAGAGTGCATTGATTGAGAGTCGGTCGAAGGAGATGGTACTGAAATGGGATTCAAGGTAGATATAACAATAGCCAGTAGGATAATCAAAGCCATAATTAGAAAAATGGCATCTGTGGCTTGCACTAAATTAGGCACAGGTAAGGATGTCACATCTACGGATACCGTAGGTATTTCACTATTACTTACGTTATTTAAACTGGATAAAAGTTGAGAACCGCTAAAACTAAAGACTGAAAAAAGCAGTCCAAACATGGATGTTCCAATGACGATTCCTAGCATTCTTGACAATGCGAGCATTCCAGAGGCTACGCCTAATTGTGCCTGTTGTACCGCATCCATGACGATCTTACTAAGGGGAATAACGTACATTATTAATCCTAATTCTATTAAAATACCCCTGACACAAAAGCCGACGGCGGTGGAATTTAACTGAAGTGTACTCCCAGCAATACATCCGATTAAAAGAAATCCTAGCCCCACAAAAGCAATGCTGCGCCCCCCGAAACGATCAGCAAGGGAACCCGACAGAGGTGAAATCCCAACAGATGCTAGGGGTAAAACAGTTAAGATAAAGCCCGCTTTATCAGGAGAATATTTTAAACCCAGTTCCAGGTACAGCGGAAATAAAAGTTGAATCAGCCCCACAATAATGTATATCATCATAAATAATAATAAGTTGATATTGAGTGGAGGGACGATTAAAAGTTTTAGATCCAGAATAGGATAGTCGATGTGGGATTCAATATATAAAAAGTACAGTAAGCCCACCATACTTAATCCAAGTAACATCACTACCGTGGGACTCATGGAGCTAAAATTTTGTAATTGAGTTGCGCCTAAAACAAAGCTACCGATGGTTATCGTAATTAAGAATAACCCCATAAAATCTAACTGTTTCTCAGTCCCTGCCGACATCCCTTGAGGGACAAAGTACGCAATCATCATACCCGCTGCTAACCCAATGGGAACATTGATCCAGAATAAAAAACGCCAATCCCAAAGACTGATTAATAAGCCCCCTAGTCCCGGACCGATGGCTAAACCAAGGGAAGACAGTCCGGTAACCCAACCAAGGGCTTGTCCTCTTTCTTCTGGCGGAAACATTTCCGTAACCATCGCATTTCGTAAAGCCCAGATTAACACTGCTCCTAGACCCTGTAAGCCTCGAAAAGCAATCAATATTGAAATATTAGTGGCTAATCCACACAGAAAAGAACTGATGGTAAATAGCCCTAATCCTATTAGGAATAATTGTTTTTTATCATAGATATCTCCCAGTTTGGCGACGCCTAAAACCATCGTCGTTAACATTAGTGTATAAATTAGTATCACCCATTGAACGGTCATGAAGGTGGCATGGAACTGTTGCATGAGTATAGGAAGGATGGCGCCAACAATATAAAATTCTGCCGAAATCATAAATGCACTGGTACCAATGCCAACAATTGCCCATTGTTTTTGGGTAGGAGTGGTAAAATTTTTCACGGTTTATTTTCGTCAAGATGGGAGGATGTTTTAAAAGTGATGATTAATGTACCAGATATTGTTTTACCCCTGCATAACCCTGCCCTTGGTAAGGGGGGATTAAGGGGGGTGAAAATGTGATCAAAATTACTGATGAAAACTTATCAAGCAACCTGTGGGAGAGACAAAAAGAGGAGGGTTAAAAGGAATATCGCTGTTATTCACAGTCCTACAATATCTCTCACGGTCAGGGGTTCTTTGGGCAAAATACCAAATTTTTGCTGTTTAATATCCAATGTTTCTGGATTGACGTAAGTTCCAAAAATACGATCGCAAAAGGTAAACAGATCGCCTAAATTTTTCCTTTGTAAATCAATATTGCTGGAGTGATGCACCATATGATAGCGCGGGGTAACTAAAACCCATTCCACATATTTCATCCAAGGTTGCCATTGAATGTTGCTATGAACAAAGAACGTAAAAAAGCTATAAGCTGTCACGAATATTAACGTCAGATCTAGGGGTATCCCTAGGAGTACAAAACCAATGAGATCCCACTTGGCAATAAACTTAGCAACGAGGGAATTTTTGTTTCCTTTTAGCCAATACATTTGATCCTGCATATGGTGCCACTTATGGGATCTCCAAAATATCATGTTGTGGTGCATTGCCAGATGATAACTATAAGCAATTAAATCTTTTAATAGGATGGCTAAAATAATCCTCAACCACAGGGGACTATGCAGTACCATATGCCAAAGGTGTATGTGTTGCCCCCAGCCCGATACAGGCAAGATATAGTGATGCTCAATGTAGCCATAGATTTGAGCGGAAAGAACAATAAAAACCAGGATAATGGGTAGTTCTTTCAAATCCTGAAAAATCGTTTCCAGGTCAATTTGGCGAAGGGGCTGACCGAATTCCCAGATCCAAAGGATTACACCGGAGGTAATGATAATTAAGATGGGGAAAATAAATAAATATATATACGGTTGTAAAAGGTATATTAATTTTGCCAGCCAAATACCTGCAAATGAAATATTGCTCGTAGAAAAACCAAAAGCTTGATCAACATATAACATGGTCTGGTATCTCCAGTAAAAAACCTTAAAAACTGGGGATGAAAAAATGCCATCAACAGTTAAGTGAAGAACAGGGACATACTAGATTTATACTTCTGCTAATGCCAGAATTTCTGAGGTGCTTAACACTCGGTTTTCAAGACGAGCCGTTGTTAGGATCTGATCGATGGTTTCATCAGTGAGGGTTACACCCCAGTGACGCATTAACAATTTAACATTGGCACGACCGCTAAACGGTCCGACTTGAATGTCATAATTGAGGCCAAACAAGTGGGGATTAACTCCAGAATAAATGCATGCGGCTAAATCCTGATTATCATAGGTTTCAGCCTTCAGAATCGCGGAGGCATGAACTCCCATTTGAGTGGTAAAACTATGCTCACCAAACACAGGATATTTGTCGGGGATGGTTAGGTTGCACCGTTGAGCTAGTTCCCAACAATACTGTTGGAGGGGGATCAAAAATTTCTGATTCCAAAGCCCTTGTAAATGTAGATTAATCATCACCAAATCTAGAGCAGCATTCCCAGACCGTTCTCCAATACCGAGCATTGTTCCCTGAATACAATCAGCCCCAGCCTCGATAGCAGCTAGGGAATTAGCTAGGGCTAAACCGCGATCATTATGACCATGAAAATCAAGGCGAACGGGGCTATTGTTAGCATCCAAAAAATGTCGAAGATGCTGAATCAACTTACGTGTACCGGAAGGCGTTAAACAGCCCACCGTGTCACAAACGGTAATTTCTGTTGCTCCCTCTTCCACCGCAACGCGACACAAATGTTCAACAGTCTGGGGCTCAGATCGTGAAGTATCCTCCGGTGAAAAATTAACCGGTAATCCCAATTTGTGCGCAAGCTTTACCCCAAACCGGATTAATTCTTCTAACTCATGGATATCCCATTGATCTACAAAGCGACGAATGGGAGAACAGGGTACAAATAAGTGGGCTACAATAGCACAACCGCTCTTTTGACGGATGCGCTCGATGGCTTGAATATCCGCTTCAACCATGCGCCCCAATAGACCAAGTCGAGGGGTTAGTCCTTTGGCTTTAACTCCTTGACACAGGGCTAAAGCCTCTCGATAAGCGATTTCCTGCCCGGGAAAGCCCACCATAATATCTGTAATTCCTGAGCCACTGGCCAGTTTTAATAATTCCAGCTTTTCCTCTAGGCATGGTAGTCGGGTAACTCCTCCTTCTAAACCATCTCGCAAGGTTTCATCGCACAGAGTAATCGTTTTTGATGTGGTTTTGGTTGGTATATTCCAGTTATAAACTAAGTCACTAAGTTGTGGCATTTTTATGAATTTTTATTCCTTGACTTAAAATTACAGCGGTTTCACAAAAACGACGAACTATCAGTTATTTGCTAAACATTAATTAGTCCTTTAGATTCAGAGAATTCCCGAACTCCTTCTACCAATAAGGACATTCCTTTCTTAAAGTTATCTGTATTCCGAGCTAAGGCAATGCGTAGATATTTTCCACCTTGCTCTGGGTTGTCCCAATAAAATAATGTCCCCGGTAAGATGTGAACTTTTTTACGTATTTGTAAAAATTCTTGTAGGTCTGTAGCTTGGACATGAGGAGATTTAATTTCACACCACGCTACGCTAGTTTTAGTAAGGTTAGGTACTAAGTCTATGATTTGACCTTTCAACAATGTTTCAAGGGTTGAACGATTTTGTTCTATGGGATATCGAATCTGAGAAAACTGATTGCAAAATGAGGCGGTAATATACGTAGTAATGAAATTGAGCACAAACGGAGAGACACTAAGTAAATAGCTTTGGTATATTTCATACATTTCATCATATAAATCCCGAGAGACTTTTAGTATCGATACCTTGATTCCTTGAGTGGGAAAAAATTTACCTGTATCTTCAATAACTATGTAACTGATTCCTGAGTTCTCTAAAACATCATAAGTGTCGTATAAGCTAATTTGAGAATCTAGCAATAAAAATGGGGCAAAACAATGATCGAAAATTAGTAGCTTGTCCTGATCCTTACAAAATCTAATAATTTCATTAAATGCGTGTCTATTCTGATCGCCTAAGGTTGTAAATCCAGTAGGATTATTGGGGTCTACAAGGAAGATAGCATCGGTTTTAACATTGTATAGCAGGTTATCGTAAATTCTTGAACTGTCGTACAGCAGTTCCTCAGGTAAGGCAGAAACTTTAACATTTTGATTCCTCAATACCTGAAATATACTATCAAAGCAAGGTTCAATTAAACTAACACTTAAATGGTGATTTGACAAATAATTGGCAACATGAAGAATGGCTATAGACGCTGCATAGTGCAGCATAATATTACCGGAATTCAGACCACTCCTAATCCCGCGAATACCATAAAAAACTTGCAGAAAACGCTCCTCAAAGATTTGCTGTTTATTTTTCTCAGTCTCTAGCCACAGTCTCGGAAGTTGATCAATAATTGGTATCTGATAAACGGTTTGAGAAATTTGATTAAATGCATTAGTGTAATTAAATTCCTGTTCTAATGCCAATTTCTCATGTTGAGTTAAACTGCTGTAGTTTAGCATTATTACTTTATCTCTTTAAATATCACAAATTAATTTAGAAGCAAGAAATTTATTTTTCTTACTTCCTGTGGTTTTTACTAGTTGTTAGCACTGTAATATGATTTGGTTATTACCAAAAATTTATTAATATTTTTTTTAGCTTTAAGAGTATGTTTTAAAAGTTTTAGGCAGTGCAAATTAAGGCAAGTCGCCTACCCATTATATTTTCCTAGTATAATCTGCCGATCAAGCTTGTCATCCGTCATCTATATTAAGGTACTGAAGAGGTTGTCTGTATTTTGGAAGGTTGTTTAATAAGTGTTGATAGCGAAGCGCTGCTGCAAGCAGATCGCCTGTGCCAGTTGCGTAAGTCCTATAAACTAAAGTAGTTCCCTTTGACATCAAAAATGCTATGCCTGATGCAGTCTCAACTAAATACGATTTTTTACCCCGATTTTATCGGTTGTCAAGCGTGAGCGTGTTGTCTAATCTGATGATTCCTCTAGCGGGGTTGGTGGATACTGCTTTTTTAGGACATTTAGCAGATATCCGTCACTTGGCTGGGGTAATTTTGGCAACTATTCTGTTTGACTACCTTTATCGAGTGTTAAAATTTATGCGGTCAAGTACCAATGCTCTGACTGCTCAAGCTGTGGGTTCAGATGAACCAAAAGCCGTATTATTGGCTGGTTTACGTAGTGCTTTGATTGCTTTGACCGTAGGGTTAGTGATTTTACTGCTGCAATACCCTATACAAAAATTTGGTTTTTTGATGTTGAATGGTTCTCCAGAAATTGAAACTTCTGGGATTGACTATTTTTATGGCAGAATTTGGGGCGCTCCTGCTGTTTTGCTCAATTTTGTCCTTTTCGGTTGGTTTTTAGGACGAGAAATGAATGATTGGATGCTGCTGATGTCTATCGTTGGTAATGGTTCTAATGTGTTGCTTGACTATCTGATGATTTTTAAATGGGGTTGGGAAAGTATGGGTGCGGGTTTAGCAACTGCTTTAAGTCAGTATTTGGCTTTGGGAGTTGGTTTGCTGGGAGTGGGATTGAGTATTCAGTGGCAAGTGTTACCTACAGCACTAGAAGAAATATTTGATTGGGTAGCTCTCAAGAATACTATGGCGCTAAAAAGTAATATTTTCATTCGATTTTTAGCCCTGATTTCTGCCTATGCTATCTTTACTAATTTGAGTTCCGGTATGGGAAAAACGGTTTTGGCAGAAAATGGATTAATGCTGCAAATTGCTCTTTTAAGTCAGTTTACTATCCAAGGTGTGGGAGTGACAACTCAAACCCTAATTGCTAATTTTAAAGGTAAGGAAAATCAACAACAGATGATGCCGTTGTTATTTGTGTCTCTGGTGACAGCTATAGTGATCGCTGTGACTTTTGCTTTGGTACCTACAATTTTTCCTGATCAAGTTTTTGGGTTGTTGACTAATCACCCTGAAGTTAATACTAACATTACTCAATATACAATTTGGTTGTTGCCGGTTTTAGTAATTACAGCGATCGCCTTTATTTTTGAAGGTTACTTTATCGGTTTAAAAGCTGGTGCAAGTCTAAGAAATGCTGTATTACTGGCTTTTTTCATCGGTTTTTCGCCTTTGGCGATCGCCGCTTGGTATTTCCACAACAATCATCTATTGTGGTCAACTCTCGTTTCTTACATGACAACTCTTATGGTAGTATTAGCAATACAGATACCCCAAACTTTGTATCCCCAAAACTTAGAAAATCAAAAATCTCTCACTCATTCTTAACTATTTATTGGTAATGGGTAATGGGTAATTGGTAATTGGGAAAAATATAATTAATTATATTACCACGCGATCCGGTTTCCATTCGATTAGTGTCCCCAGCGAGTGGGGACATTTGCTTGGGTACAAGCCTCTCATGTACCCTTAATTCTTGGGCAAACTAACTTTTTTCGAGAATTTGATGTTTGTTTTGATCGATCACAATGCACAATCAAAATTGTCCGAGGCGATAAGCGATCGCTCTCTCATTTTAACCTAGCGGGGATCGGACTTAATAGTAGTTAAGGAAGTACAAGAAAATGGATATTGAGCGCGATCACTTTTCTCAAAAATGTGGCTCTACCGTACTTGTTATGCTAATTTAACAACTGGTTCGAGGGAACAGGGAACAGGGAACAGGGAACAGAGATTAAGAAGGAATATTCAGGCATTTTCTTCAAGAACCAACATTATTTCCCTTATACGGTAAGCTTTTTCGGATTTTATCAAAACAATTTAGCATATTAGGTACTGAAGAACCAAAAATGTTTAATGGCTAAAGTGAGCGGCAGCTAATAATATTCGCATCCCTATCAGGATCTCTAAAAGGTTGTTTAATAAGTGTTGATATGTAATTTTCATCACTATCACTAGCTGGGCAATATCCCCGACTTCTAGGAAAATTTATAACTAGCTGACAATATCATAGTCAGAAGTCGGGGATATGAGTCACTAATAAAAGCGATCGCTTTGGGTACTAGGTAGCGATCGCACTGGCGTTTTGTCCGTCAACAGTCAACAGTCAACCGTCAACCGTCAACAGTCAACCGTCAACAATCATAGAAGTTATAATTAAATCATCCTATACTTAAACTATTATGACTAAATGGTTTAATACTGCTGGCCCTTGTCAACCGGATATACACTATACTCTACCCACCAGTGAACGGTTACCAGAGTTAAAACGCTTGATTGCGCAGCGCAATTACTTTGTCATCCATGCACCCAGACAAACCGGTAAAACCACTGCCATGCTCACCCTAGCACAGGAATTAACAGCCAGTGGTAAGTACACCGCCGTCATGGTATCTGTAGAGGTGGGTGCTGCTTTTCCAGATAAACCAGATATCGCCGAATTAGCCATTTTAGACGCTTGGCGTGGTGCTATTAGTTACAGGCTACCGGATGAATTACAACCCCCTAAATGGCCTGATGCTCCTGTAGGGCGACGGATTGGAGCAGCATTAGAATCATGGGCAAAGGTTTCATCCTTTCCTTTGGTCGTGTTTATTGATGAAATCGATGCTTTAGCTAATGAAACCTTAATTGCTATATTACGACAAATTCGTGATGGTTATCCCAATCGCCCCCAAGGTTTCCCCCAATGCGTGGCGTTAATCGGGATGCGGGATGTACGTGATTATAAAGTAGCTTCTGGTGGTAGCGACAGGTTAAATACCTCTAGCCCCTTTAATATCAAGGTAGAATCTATAACCTTAAGTAATTTTACTTTGGAAGATGTGACAAGTCTATACGAACAACATACTCAAGCCACAGGACAAATCTTTACCCCCGAAGCCATTAACCACGCCTACTATTTAACCCAGGGTCAACCTTGGTTAGTCAATGCGATCGCCCGTCAAGTGACAGAGTATTTAGCAGAAGATGTGAATATTCCCATCACTGTAGACTTAATTAATCAAGCTAAGGATATTTTAATTCAAAGGCAGGACACCCATTTAGATAGTTTAGCGGAGCGACTGCGAGAGGATAGGGTAAAAGCAATCATAGAACCTATTTTATCTGGGGAAGAATTACCCAACACACCGGAAGACGATCGCCGTTATCTGTTAGATTTAGGTTTAGTGATTCGCAGTAAAGAAGGTGGGTTAAAGGTAGCTAACCC
>NZ_JAQMTM010000086.1:0-79690 GCF_028331085.1 Anabaena sp. CS-542/02 | reverse complement strand
TGGACAACGCCAACGCCTAGCTATTGCTCGGGCTTTACTTGGTAACCCCCGGTTATTACTCTTTGATGAAGCCACCAGTCACCTAGACTCGGAATCAGAGCGGATTATTCAGAATAACCTCAAAACCATACTCAAAGGGCGCACCAGTGTGATTATTGCTCATCGCCTGTCCACAGTCCGCAATGCAGATTTAATTTTGGTTTTAGACCGTGGTGTGTTAGTAGAAAGCGGTACTCATGATCAATTAATTGCCAAAAAAGGACATTACTACTATCTCAATCAACAACAACTAGCTCAAGTAGTTTAAGTTGATCCGGTTTTTGCATTGGACTATACAAAAGGTGCGGAGTCATTAGACATTAGTTAGTTCCCAATTCCCAATTTCCTATGAAACTATGCCTTACACTTCTCCCAATTCTTCATCTGCAATGGTTACAGATGATCATGAGTCTCAAATTTATATTGATTCCAATAGTGAAAATACTCTTTTTAATCAGCAGACTTCACAAAGTAATACGGAAGATTTGTATTACGGTACTGAAGAACTGCTAGATGCCTTACCCAAACTGTGGACTCGTGGTGTGTTGTATGTGCTGGTGGGCTTTGCTACCATTGCTTTACCTTGGGCAACTCTCTCGAAAGTAGATGAAACCGGCAGCGCTAGAGGACGGATAGAACCTCAAGGTGCAACGCAAAAATTGGATTCTCCGGCTGGGGGAAGTGTCAAAATTGTCCAAGTTAAAGCAGGTGATACTGTGACAGCAGGACAGGTTTTACTGGAACTTGACTCTGATATTTTGCAGACGGAAATCCATCAAGGGGAGGCGAGGCTGGCTGGACTAATTCAGCAACACGCCCAGTTTAATGTCTTGAGAAATCAACTAAAGTTGACCCTGAATGTTCAAAAAGAACAAAACCAATCTCAAGCCCTAGAAAAGATTTCTCAAGTGAACCAGGCCAAGCAAAATTTAAGTGTTAAACAAAGTATTTATAATCTGCAAAAGTTAGAAACAGAGGCACTACTCAATCAAGTACAGCAGCAAATACGCATTGCTAAGAATGAGGAGAGGTCGGCTAATGGTCGTTTAAGTATAGATTCTAGACAGGTTGAACGTTTTACCCAGCTGGTAAATGATGGTGCGGTTGCTGCTACTCAAGTTGACCAGCTGAAAAAAGAAGAACAAGAAAGTCAACGCATCTATGAAAGAGCGCAATCTGATGTCAAACAAGCGCAGTTACGCTTAACTGAACAGATGAGCCGCAATCAGGCGACAATAAATCAGTTAAAGTCTGATATTGAACAAGCAAGACTGCAAGTAGAAGCCGAACAAAATAGCTATCAAACTTTACTGCAAGCTGGTAAGCTGGCAATTCTCAGACAGGAGGAGCAACTGAAAGATATAGACAGGCAAATTGCGGCCTTACAGTCAGAAATCAGGCAAACTAGGAGTCAAATTACATCCTTGAAACTGCAAATACAGCAGCGTATAGTGCGATCGCCCATTGATGGGATAGTATTTGAATTACCAGTGACTAAGCCCGGAGAGGTGGTACAACCCGGTCAGAGGATCGCCCAAATTGCTCCTCAAAATAGTGAAATGATCCTCAAGGCGCAAATACCGATTCAAGATAGCGGCTTTTTGCGGGTAGGAATACCGGTGAAAATCAAGTTTGATGCTTATCCGTTTCAGGAATATGGCATTGTCCCGGGTAAAGTTAATTGGATTGCACCGGACTCTCAAGTTACCCAAACACCCCAAGGAAATCTAGAAACCTTTGAGTTAGAAGTGGCTTTGGAGCAAAGGTATATCCAAAATGGTGAGCAAATTATCCCCTTAAGCCCCGGTCAAACGGCAAATGCTGAAGTGATTGTGCGTCAGCGCCGGGTGATTGACTTTGTTTTAGATCCCTTCAGGAGACTACAAAAAGGTGGTCTAGAGCTTTAGTTATTTAGACAGATCACAAACTAGTAAAAATAGTCAAATTATCAGGGTAATTGTGTCATGTCTCAAGTTCTGACTATTTCCGTTTCAGATATTATTCGTAATCTCAAACTATCTTCCCAGGTTCCTGGTATGGTAGAGGCGATCGCCTCTCAAAAGATGATTCAGGAAGCTGCGCAAACAGCAGGAATTATCGTCACACCAGCAGAAGTGCAGGAAGCCGGAGATAACTTACGCCTAGCCAATAAGCTCGTAAAAGTTCAAGATACATTGGCGTGGTTGGCAAAACACCATCTTTCTGTTGATGATTTTGAAGAATTAGTCTATAACAAGGTTCTGGCTAAGAAGTTAGCCGATCATCTTTTTGGTGGGGAAGTTGAAAGGTTCTTTTATCAACATCAACTAGATTATGTCAGTGCTATTACTTATGAGGTCATTTTTGATGACCGAGATTTAGCTTTAGAACTGTTTTATGCCATAGAAGAAGGAGAAATTAGTTTTCCTGAAGTGGCGCGGCTATATATTCAAGACCCAGAAAGCAGATGTAATTATGGATATCAAGGAAGGCGACACCGCAAAGATTTCCGCCCGGAGATTGCTGCATCTGTATTTGCTGCAACTCCACCACAGGTGATTAAGCCCATTGGGACTGCAAAAGGAGTGTATTTAATTTGGGTAGAAGAAATTAATCAACCCCAATTAGATGAGCAGTTACGCCAAACTATCATCACAGAATTATTTTCTGATTGGTTAGATCAGCAAGTTAAGTCTATAGAGATAATCACCCAGATAGATTTGGATACTATACAGCCACAGAAAGAATTGATGGGGAGCATCTGATTTTCTCAACCCTCATGAAGGCTTATACACACAAGTAATCGCAGAACATGGGTTTCACCCCACCCTCACGCTCCCCTTATCAAGGGGAGAGGGCTAGATTGAGCGTTTTTCCCCAGTGCATCGGGGGGAATAAAGGGGGTAGTGCGATTTGTGTGTACACCTTAGCTTTATTAAGGAGAAGAAAATTTAAACCTGTTAAAAAATGAGTTTTTAACAGTTAATTTTGCTGGAAAATAATTAATAAATTTAATAAACTTTAATCTTAGGCAATATGTTTTACTGCCTAATTTTTGGCGTTTTTATATTTACTAATTAAGCAATATATAAATATTTTCTTACCTGAAAAAATAATCAAAAAACCTATTGACTTTTTCCGAGAATAAACTATATTAGAAACATAGCCAAACGAAACAAACCGGCTAGACAAGAAAACAAATTCCCAGGACAAATCCAAATGATTATTTCTGAACTAAACACCCTAGAAACAGTTGAAGCAGTAAGTGTTGTTGGTGGTATTGTAAATCGTTCATACACTCAAACTGACTTAGTTAGTATTGCTTTTGGGTCTTTAAATGCTTTTCAGACTGTAATTGCATCTCCCGGCAATCCTGGTAATAACAGTGCTGCTGCTGGTGCTAAAGCTGATGCACAAAACAACCGCAGCCTATTAGGTTTACCGTTTTTTGTCACTTCCTACACCAAAGCTGATACTATGGCTGTAACCGAGACATTAGGTGGCTCTTTCTCTGCCAGCACATCTGTTGCTGTAATCGCCTCGGCATTGTAACGGCTGAATATTTAGATTGATAGTTCTTGCTTTAGCGCTATGGACGCAAAGCGTCTTCCTGAAAGGAGCAATAACTATCAATGATCTCAAACAATTGCAATTGACTTCATAGAACACTAAACACAGACACTACTCAACTTTCAATACTTATGAAAGAGAGTGGTTTCTGTGTTAGAAGTGTTGATGATTGAATAAAGGTACTTGCGGAAAACTCCCCGCACTAAAAATGTAATCTACGAAATAGACTCAGTCATGAGTAAGCACTTAATTATCAAGGACTTAGATTATTTACAGGAAATTGCCGCCAGTAGTCCTGTCACAGGTGGCAATGTTTATGTTAGCACTGGTACATCTGTAAATTCTGGATATGCGGTAGCTTTTGCAGTTGCTCTTGCTGAAGGTGATCATACTTTTACTGATAGTCAAACTTTAGCAAGAGTTATATTATCTGAGAATTTTAGTATGAGTTTAGCCAGAGCAAGAGCCATTGCATTTGCTAGGACTGGAAACCGAATTTATCAGAGTGTAAGTAATCAAACTACTATGTCATTTCATTTCATCAACTCCACTAGTTTTTGAATCAATGAATGATTGCAGCAGGTATAGTAGTCCGTAAGCAACCCAATTGCTTACTAAAATTTCTGCAAACACCATCAAACTTACCAGGGTACTACCAATGAATATTAATGATTTAAATATAATCGAAACCGTTGAAGCTGAAGACGTGATTGGCGGTTGTCGAAATCGATTTTGGAGAGGAAGACAAAATCACCAAGATTGGAGAAATAGAAACTCACGAAGTTCTCGTAATATGCCGATAAATCACATCAATATCCAGGTATTTATTGTGAATAACTTTCAGTTTCTCACCAATATAGCCAACATCATAGCAGGAAACGGTAGTACAAATATTATCGACCAATCGAATCTTGCTAGTTCTGAAACTCAAGATATGTTTTAGTTTGAGTTATAAATTCAGGTTTGCTGCTGATTCTTATTGCTGGAAGTAAGACATAAAACCGGACATAGATACCCCACTAGTGGGGTATCTGGATATTATTGTGTTAATTAGAGCTATTGATCACTTCAAATAAATGAGTAAGTTTAATCCGGGAATAGTGCGGGAAAGAGTCCATAAAACCAGGGTAAGATATAGTAAACCCAAACTCCACTGATACCAAGCCAGGATGGCGATAATACCTGGTAAATGTTCATCCCGGAGGCGAATATCGTTAAAACCTAACCTAACTAAGTTATTCAAACTAAAGTCATAGTAATTGAGCCAGTTCCACCGACGATTCCATAGTAAATGCATATATCTTTCGCGGAATGTCTGATTTCTGGGTATGACAGGTAATCGCCCAATTAATAATCGTAACTGGCGAAAAGTACCATCTTCTGTAAAATAGGAAACATCCATTAAATCGTGATAACGACCTTGTTGGTAAAGGCGGACAATTAAAGCCACTGGTAGAGGGACAATAATAATTACCAGACAACCTAGAGTTAGCCAAGGGTATTCAGCATTGCGGAAAATAGCCAATAAACTCAACAGTGTTAACAAGCTAAAACCAGCACATATAGATATGGTTTCGTAATAGGTGGGAATAATGGGAACGGGATGTAAGCGACGACAGCGGTCTATGAGCCAGAATAACCAGCCGAAAAAAGCGATCGCCACACCCCCGACACCAAACACTAACCAAAAGCTGGTACCATAGCCACTGAGGAGCAGTAATAGACTCAAAGCCGACCATCTGGCTGCTTGTAGGAACCACGCACCAGGGGAAAGGGGTTGAGCAATCACCAAGCGATCGCTAAGGTGATAAGTATCTAAATCGATATCTGCTAAAGTTAACAGATCACCACGATTACGGAATGGTTTAATTATACGACGACGGGCGATCGCCTCTGCCTGAGTTGCACTAAAACCCAAATCAAGCAAACTTTGGCGACTAGCAGTATTAATATTCCTATCCACCAACCGATGGGTTAACTCCCGCAAACGTAGTTTTTGTTTTGTATACTCCAACTGATTAGCGTCAGCGATTTGCTGCTGCTGACGGAAATTCTGACCCAAATTGCGCAAAATATTCTGATTACCCAGGGAACTAGGAACCCGGAACCTTTGGCCAATTTCCCCAGGATTCCCTAAAATTTTACCTTGATTAGAATTAAAAGTCAGACCAGGGACATTTAAAAAAGCCTCCTGAGCAAACCGCGCATCACTAAAATCCGCCTGATTCAAAATACTAGCACCACGTAAATTCACAGCATGATTAAAAATAGCTGCGCGAAAAATTACAGCTTGCTCAAAAATAGTTTCCGTAAAAAAAACATACTGATGAAAATCAGCCTGACCAAAGTGTACAGTACCAGCAAAACGCACACCGGAAAAATCAACATTTCCCAACCATTGAGAGCGACTAAACTTAGCTGACTGCTTAAAACTAGCCTCATTGAACTTAGTAGACTCCGAGAAAGTGCTATTTTGGAAATCAGCCCGATCCTGGAATTGCGCCCTTTGAAAATTCACCTGATCAAAAAACGCACTACCTTTAAAATTAATTCCTTGGCGAAAACTAGCACCACTGAACCCCACAGAGCGGCTAAATCTAGTTTCTTCCCAGTTACTAGACTGGATAAAAATAGCATTCTGAGCATTCACCGGCTGAAAAAAGAAAGTATGAGAGAATTGCACCTCCCCATTAAAACGGGTTCCCACCAGATTTAAAGAACCACGAAAAATATTGATTTCACTAGCAGTTCCGCCACCTCCCAAAAGTGCGCGACAGTCAGGAGAACTAGGTAAAGCTATTCCCAAAGACTGCAAACAAACAGAGCGTAAACTTTCTAATTGTTCCTGTTCACCACGGGTCAAAATAGGAGCATAAACAGGCGCAGCATAAAGAGGACTTCTCAAACCCAAATCCCTACCCAAAAAACTCCCCTGAATTAGAGAACCACTCAAATCCAAACCCAAAGGCTTAGTCCCCGACCTTTGTAACTCCTTGCGCAGCAACTGGTAAAAATCATCCCGAAACCTGCCATTTTCCGGTCGCAAATCAATCACCATCTGCCGTAAATCCACAGTCAGACTCCCCTCACGGATGACCGGCGTTCGCAATCGTTCTTGTAACAACTCCAGACTTAAAGGAGTAAGTTCCAGTTGACTAGGAGACGCCCCAACCGGGGGAGAGAAAAAAAGCCAACCAACGCAGACATAAATCAAAAACAACCGCAGATATAAACTTAATTTTATCTTTGCGCCCCTTTGCGCCCCTTTGGGTTTAAAAAAAAACTGAATCACCAATTACCCGTAAAAATAATAATCTTACCCATCTATAGCACCAGAGTAGGTGCAGTTGACAAGCCCTAACCCACATCAAATATGCCAATGGGTTATACCAGTGGAGTCTAGAGGCGATCGCTAGTATAATTCTTCCTGAAACAACACAATCCCGGTGTTGCTAATACACCGGGATTGCTCATGTCTATTTTATAGACTTTTATGGATTGTCTTGATTAGCACCCCGTTTTTTGAGAGAGGCGATCGCGTCCACATCTAGGTTTAAAATAGAAGATATTAAGCTGGTATCGGTCAATTCTCCTAAGACGCTGGAAACCTTAACATCTTGGCTAACCTTGACTTGCTCAGATGCAGTATCAACTGTTGCTTCGATTAATTCTTCTACTCCGGAGAATAGGGAGCCAAATAGAGAAGAGGATATGTTCATGAGTTACTCGTTACGATTAAATTATCCGCCCGGAGAATGGGCGTGTTAAATCTTAGACTATTAACTATAAGCCTACCACAAGATGCATGTTCGGGAGGGTGAAGATATCCACACTAATTAATTCTTAAACCGTATTTCTAATTAGCAGATACCCGAATTTATCGCTCTAAGGATATTGACTACAGTTTTCCTCATCAATCAATGAAAAAAATACTCAGTAATAATGCGCAGGGTGATCAGCGTGTATATACTTTTAGGAGATGTTACAATAAAGTAGATTTGCCTATGAGTGCAAAAATGTCATATTATCTTAAGAGTGGGGTTAATATATTGACATAAAGCGATCGCTCTAGAAAGTATCCCAAAATGGGTAAAATAAATAAGGATGATGACGATCAATTGATGAATTAGTTATCCTAGAAAAACAGACTCAGATTCAATTTCTGAATTAAATCGAGCAATTGTGCTGCTAAGGCAGAGCAAACCAAACCAAGTAAACCAAGACCAAACCACATCTTAACTACAAAAGAGCTTCCATAATCATAATGCCTGTGATTGAGAAAAAACGAACTCGCGATCTACCCCAAATCAATGAACGCATCCGGTTCCCCAAGATTCGAGTCATTGACACTGATGGCGCCCAATTAGGAATTATGCCTCCACAAGAAGCACTAAAACTGGCTGAAGAAAAAGAGCTGGATTTAGTATTGATCAGTGATAAGGCTGACCCACCGGTTTGTCGAATCATGGATTATGGGAAGTACAAGTTTGAGCAGGAGAAGAAGGCACGGGAAGCCCGGAAAAAACAGCACACAGCAGATGTTAAAGAAGTAAAGATGCGCTATAAAATTGAAGAACACGACTATAACGTACGTGTGAAGCAAGCCGAGCGCTTTCTCAAAGATGGAGATAAAGTAAAAGCGACTGTAATGTTCCGGGGTCGAGAAATTCAACACAGTGATTTAGCAGAAGATTTGCTTAAGCGCATGGCCAAAGATTTAGAGCCACTGGGTGAACTACAGCAAGCACCGAAAAAAGAAGGTAGAAATATGATGATGCTGATTTCGCCCAAAAAATAATTCGCCGATTTTTCCAGATATCCAGTATAATAGATGACCCCTAGTTGGGGAAGTCGCTGTAAAGTTGATAGTCCTGGGCGCTGAGTGATTAAAATCATACTCAGATGCTCGGGACTTTGGCAATTTATCCAGTCTAAATACCCAAGAGAAATTACCTGTTGCTGCGATCGCGTAAAATTGCTTCAGCGCAGCTTTTTCAGCCAGAACTATGCTCATAGAAACAGCAATTGGTGAAGAAATCATCACAACCAACCTCAAACAGTTTCTGTTAGTGCTTTCCGTATCTTTGGGAGTAGCCACCTTACCACAGGTAGTTGGTTGGTTTCGTCATATACCATATACTTTACTCCTGGTGATTGTCGGCTTAGGGTTAGCCTTTGTGGATGTCCGTCTAGTCACCCTTTCCCCTGAGTTAATTTTATTCATTTTTCTACCGCCCCTATTATTTGAAGCCGCGTGGAATTTGCGCTGGCCGGAGTTAAAGCGGAATTTGGTGACAATTTGCCTATATGCAGTTTTAGGGGTGGTAATCTCCATTGCAGGTGTAGCAGTGGGACTAAATCAACTGGGGGGGATATCCCTAACCACAGCCTTACTGATTGGCGCTAGTTTATCCGCCACTGACCCGGTTTCTGTAACCGCTTTATTCCGGGAGTTGGGGGTGGGTAAAAGTCTCACCACGATGATGGAGGGCGAAAGCTTATTTAATGATGGCATGGCGGTAGTAGCCTTTGGTTTTTTACTCGCCCTGTCGTTGGGAAATGCTCAATTGGGTATCCAGCCGATTGTATTACAGCTGGGGGTAGTAATTGGGATTGGGGTAGCAGTGGGGGGATTAATTGGCTTTGGTATTTCTTATCTCACCCAACGCTTTGATTTACCGATGGTGGAACAGTCTTTAACTCTGGTTTCTGCTTACGGTACTTACCTGATTGTAGAGGAGTTGGGCGGTTCCGGTGTGATTGGAGTTGTGACCACAGGGTTAATTTTAGGTAACTTTGGCTCTCGTATAGGTATGAACCCCCGCACTAGGGTTATTGTTTCGGAATTTTGGGCTTTTTTAGCATTTTTTGTGAATTCTATAGTTTTCTTGTTGATTGGCGACCAAATTCGCTTTAGTATTTTGGGGGAAAACCTGCAAATCATTGCCATTACAGTCGCAACTATGATTTTAATGCGGGCTATTAGTATTTATCTTCTCAGCAATTTGAGTGCTGTAATTACTCAATATCAAATCCCCTTACCTGAACAAACGGTTTTATGGTGGGGTGGGGTACGTGGTTCTGTTGCTATTGCTTTAGCTTTAAGTGTACCGATAGGACTACCGGAGCGAGAAAAAATTATTGCGACGGTGTTTGGAGTGGTTTTATTTACTCTACTGGTTCAAGGGTTGACCATTAAACCTTTGCTGCAAAAGTTAAATCTGTTGGGTGATGCGCCTCTACGTGAGCAATATTTAGAACTTGCTACTCGTTATGTAGCTTTAGAAAGGGTTTTGCAACGCCTGGAAAAAGACCACCGTCCAGGTATTAACCCTGAGTTTTACCGTTACCAGGAGACACTAATTCAAGGTGAGATGAAAAATCTACAAGGTAAAATTGACCAGTTACAGCTGGAGTATCCTCATCTTGGTAGTTTTATTACTGAACAGTTCCGGGATGAACTCTTGGCTATTGAGGCTGATACTTATGCGGAGTTTGTCCGCGCTGGTCGGTTAAATACGGAACTAGCCCCGATGCTGACAGATGTCTGGGAAAATGGGGATAGTCATTAATCAGAGGAGTTTGGCGATCGCATTATCATCTTGACATCCAGTGATGATCATCTGTTTGGCTGTTAGCCAAGTGCGAAAGGTAGTAGTCAGGGTAGCGGTAATCTTTAAAGCTGGTTCGTTACAGTTAATTAAGCGATCGCCTAATTCTAATGCTTGAGCAATGTTACCCAAGCGAATGGCGTTGGCCAGTTGTAAACTATTAGCTGCACTTTCTGAGAATAATTCTTTCACCATATCCCCATTGACTGTTTTACCCAAAGCATAAGTTTTGAGCTTTTCTAGTTCGGTGAATATGAGTCGTGTATTATTGCCTGTGTAATCAATCAATACTTTGTAGGCATCGATAGTGAGTGTTACACCTACTTTGTCAGCTAAAGTACGAGCTTGCTGTATTAATTTTTTTAATCATATTTAAGAATACTTACAAATATAAAAAGTCTTAACCCGTAACTGAACTACGTTGTGTTATTTACCACATCGAGATAAATTCTAAAAAAATATTCATATATCCAAAGTGCTAAAAAAAACTTGGACAACAAATTGCTGCTATTCGTAAGCAAAAAGGATTAACTCAAGAAAAATTAGCTGAACTATCAGGTTATTCAGTTGAGTTTATAAGCTTGATAGAACGTGGTGTCAATGCTCCTACCATTGATGGTTTGGAAAAATTGGCAGAAATTTTAGACTGTAACGTTGAAATTTTGTTTCTAGAGAAATCCTTTCAAGACAATTCGCTTAATTAATTGTAATTATTATTGAGGTTGGCTTAAATTGTTGATTAACGACTTAAAATATACAGGATCTTGCTTTACTCTAAAAAAAATTAATGAGTTTACTTTAAACTTAGATATTCCAAAAAAGCAAGATGCTAATATTTTTGAAAACATGAATTTTTTTTCCTCCTTGCTTCATTCCTTTAAGCCAGACCCAAATTCAGTTTGGCGAAAACAGAAGCGTCTTGATGTGGAAATAAAAGGTTGGCCAGCAAATGTGGAATGGAAAAGATTATCTGATTCTGAGTTTAAAGGTATATTAATAGATAATAACGCTTTTAACTTTAAAGAATTTGCAGAAACTTTAGATGAATCAATTAAAAATATTACAGTTAATGTAAAAACTAATAAATACTATAAGTTTGAGATAGGAAATAAATCTCATTGGGAGCAGTATTTATTCAAATCACGTGGTAGGCAAATCTGTGGACTATGTATTTTATATGATAAAGAATTTCATACTAGAGACGAACTGGAAGTAACCATAGAAAAGCGTTATCAACCTCACAATATAAGCAAGCTTAATATTGGCAATAATGATACAGGAACCTCAAAATATTATGGAGATCCCAGTAAGATAGTTGATTATTTTAGAAATGAAGGATGGACACGAGAGGGTGAAAATCCTACTATAATTACTCAACGGAAAAACAAGCAAGAAGAGTATAGGTTGACTACTGTCAAACAAGATATAACTTTACAAGTTTCTAGATCAGTGATCAAGGATTCATGGAAACAGAAATTATTTACTCTTCATAAGAATACTTGTAGATTGTGTCATACAACTCATGAAAACACTAAATTTTTAGCACCAGATCATAGAATTCCAGCAATTGTTCAAGCTGAAAACTTAACGGATGACAATTTCCAAGATAAGTTGATGACTTTGTGTATTTACTGTAATCAAAGAAAAAGAGAATTTACCAAAAAGGTTAATCCTGAGTATGATTGGAAAAATAGTCCTTGGGCGTACCCAGAACAATTTCAACGCGAAAAAATAGCAGAAGATATTGAAAGATACGCTACTGCTCATCAAAAAACAGTTGAACAAGTTATAGAAGAAATTACCAGACTGATTGAGAAAAAAGACTAAAGTCTTGCTGATTAATTATCGCTTTATACAATGAAGAAGCAACTGCTTCAGCAACAGGACTAGGTAATGCGTTTGCAATTTGTCTATAAACAGATGTCATTGAGCCAATAAATTCAAAATCAATAGGAAAGCCTTGTATATAAGCCATTTCTCTACAGGTTAACCTGCGCTTATTTGAGGGATGATGCATTACCATAGCTCCTCCTTTATCATCTCCTCTTGCTGTAATAGTTGGACATGGTAAGTCAGGGTCAATACGTCTATTTGATATATATCCATTAAACTTTAGTTTAAATTTGGAATATATATGATTTTTAAAATTGTGTTTTTTGTCAGGATCAGGAAAATCTGATAGTGCTTGTCCTACAGATATATGTTTTAAATGAGTGGGCTTTGGAGGAAATCCTATTTCTATTGGTACATCTTTTCTCTTACCTACAATAATAACTCTCTCTCTTGTTTGTGGAACTCCATAGTCAGCAGAATTTAAGATAGCATATTCACACTTATAACCACATTTACTAAAATCTTGTAGAATTTTATTAAAAATTTCTCCTTTTTCAAGGCTAAGAATACCTTTAACATTTTCTGCAACAAAAAATTTTGGCTGTTTAATTTCTATTACTTTTACAAGATATTCATAAAGAATATTTCTCTTATCTTTGGAATTACGGTTCATATTAGCTATTGAGAATCCTTGACATGGAAAACCACCTATAACAACATCGCAATTAGGAATTTCGTTAATGTCATAATCCTCAATATTGCTATTAATTATGTGATTTCCTATATTTTTTCGGTATGTTTGTACAGCATCTTCAAAATTATCAATTGCCCATACAATATTAAAACCAGCTTTCTGAAATCCTAAGTCCATTCCTCCTGCGCCAGAAAACAAAGAAACAACGTTAGGTTTTTCACTGGCTATATTTTGTTTATTGATAAATGATTTTAATCTTTTATCAGCTTCAATAAATTCTTGTGCTAGTTTTTCTGCATATAATACAGGTACAGCATTTCCTATTTGGCGATACATTGAAGTTACACTTCCTGTAAATTCAAAATCACATGGAAAAGTTTGAATAAATGCTGATTCTCTAACATTTAATCTTCGCTCTCCGTTAGGATGTGGAATTGCACATACTCCACCTTTTCCATTACCTCTAGCTATAATCGTTGGACATGGTTTATTACCATCAGTTTGTCTATGTCCTGTATAATTTCTATATAATACTTTATACTGTGATCCAACTAAATTAGTAGTTGGTTTCATTTTTTCTAGTGTTTCTAATGCACAGTTAATGGTAATCCATTTTTTGAGATTTGTGTTTTTTTCGGAATAATTTGGTAATGGATGCTTGACTCTTGCTTCTGCGGGAAGATCATTTCTTGTACCTAAAATAATTACTCTTTTTCTAATTTGTGGTACTCCATGATCGGCCATATTAACCAGTTCATAGGTTATATGATATCCAACTTCTTGTAATTCCTCTATAATCTTTTGAAACACAAGCCCCTTGTCCAGACTTAAAATACCTTTTACATTTTCAGCCATGAACCATTTAGGCTTTTTATCTTTTATCAATCTTAACATTTCGTGATACATTTCATTTCTTTCATCATCTTTTGATCGAAATTTATTAGCTACTGAAAATCCCTGGCATGGGAATCCGCCAACAATTATATCGGCATCAGGAATTTCTTCCGAATGAACATCACAAATTGATTTATGAATAATATGATTGCCTATATTTTTTCTATATGTTTCTACACAGTCTAAGTCATTATCAATTGCCCAAACAATTGATAATCCCTGTCTTTGAAATCCTAGATCAATACCTCCGCATCCTGAAAATAGGCTAACAACAGTAATTTTGTTGGATTGAATTTTTTTAAGACTTGTCATAAAAAAGCTATGAATAGAAACTAATGTAATAGAGTTATATACTGCCAAACTGTATTTAATCACTGAGAATATAAGCATTAAAAAAAATGCTTGCTAAATTTTAGTTTAATTTTTAGGTTAATTTCATACGAGTCCGGTATTGTGATGCTTAGAAGTCAAACAAACTTACTATTATAATTCACAATTATCAAAAAGTCCAAGAATCTGATTCCAGTTACACTGTGCGATCGCCCCATTACCATAGACGATCGCTCATAATTAATATAATCCCCCACTCAAAACAAACTCAACTGCTTTCCCACACTACCATTACCGTGAGGCTCAACAACCAAAAGTAACTCATCTCGTTTTTGAGCCATCAACTTCAAATAATGAGAATATAATTCTTAGCTCCTCTAGAGGGAACAAGCATCGCTTTAGCAAGGATTTCCAAATCAATTTTGATAAGCGATCGCCTAAGTGCAACAATGAATAAATTCGAGCTAAGAAGATATTTCTTTCCATTTATCTAAAATATCCTTAAATACCAGTTCTTCTATCCAGGTTTTCGCAACTACCGCCAAGGGTAGCGCCATGAGTAACCCTAAAGCACCGAAGAAGCTGGCGAAAAAGATTTGTGCTGTCAGGGTAAAAGCTGGTAAGAGCGCTACCTGTTTGGCCATGACTGTGGGTGTTAACCAATAGCTTTCTATGTTCTGAATAACTACGTATAGAATTAAAACCGCGATCGCCTTCCATGGTGTATCAACAAAGGCGATAGTCATGGGTAAAATTACGCTTAAAGTCGGTCCAATATTGGGAATAAAATTGAGTAAGCCAGCAAGTACCCCATGAGCCAGTGCTAAGGGTACTTGTAAAATTAGCAGTCCTAACCCGCTTAAAAAGGCAATAAATACCATTTCAATTAAAGCGCCAATTGTCCAGTTTCCCAAGCCCTCACCGCATAAGGTCAAAATTTGTTGGACGCGATGGCGGTAAAATGACGGAAAACAGCGTACAAATACGTTACGATAGGGTTGAGGATTAGCTAACAGCATCAAAGTTAGAACTATGACTAGTAGAAATTGTAAGAGGGCAGTCACTCCAGTAGAGAAAAACGCGATCGCTTGTCTGATTAGATTTTCAGTTAATGGCTGTAGTTGTTGAATTAAATTATTAATATCTGGTAATTTCGTCACATAGGGGCCAATAATTGTACCTTCTAACCAAGTGCTCATCTGTTGAATGCGAGCTATTCCACTAGGAAATAACTGTACTAATTCCTGAAACTGGGAGATAAAAGGTGGTACAATGACCAGGAAAAAACCAACCAATAAAGCGAAGACAATCACTATACTCAGCCACACAGCCCAAATGCGCTGCATCCCCGACCTTTGAAAGCGCCGCACTAGTTGGCTAATAGCTGTTGCTAGGACAATGGCTGTAAATAAAAGTAACAATAACTGGCGAATTTCCCAGAGTATATAAAGTGAGATCACCAGTACCAAAAATCCCAGTAATTGGCCTATTTTCATATTTTCCATAATCCGTGATCTCTACCGCATAAATTGCCGCTACTGACCAATCAAATCGGACTGCTGATGAAAAATCAATTATTTCAGGTTTTCTGGGTTATAGGAACAGCAATGACGCTGCTTTTAACGGGGTGTAAACAGGTAATTGAGTATTTACCACCGTTACATGAGGTGGAGATGCCATCAGCTAATTTACCACAGTTGCCACAAGTAGCCCAGTCTGATACAAAGGACCAAATAGAGATTTTAGTTACACAACTCATTAATCAGCGGCGTGAAGATCAACAACTCCCGCCTTTAGAGCATAATGAAAAACTAGCACAGGTTGCTCGTAATTACAGCCAACAAATGGCAGAAAATAACTTTTTCAGTCATACCGGTATTGATGGTAGCACCCTAGAAGATAGAGTTAAAGCTGGTGGTATCATTTACTCGGTGGTGGGTGAAAATATTTTCCAAAGTACGAATATTCCCCAACCTGCAGAAGTAGCTGTTGATGGTTGGATGCAAAGTCCCGGACATCGTGAGAATATTCTCCGTCCGGTTTTTAGAGAAACTGGGGTAGGAGTTTGGCAAATTAACAACACCTACTATATAACTCAGCTGTTCTTGCGCCCTTGAACAGAAATTAAGAACTAGGAGAAATGTCAGCACCTTTCTTAGGGTTCATATTTTGATCAAAATATAGACTAATAGATGGATTTTTTGGCGTTCAAATTTTCCCATAATTCACACTTTTGGTAGTTAAATAATCTGGGCTAATTCTGAAGAATTAGCCTTTATTGGGGTACATCTATCTGGGTAATTTTGTCTATTAAAAAGGTCTTTAGTGATTGGATGATTGACAATATGCAACATTTGTTGTAAATATTCTAGGCTAAGTTTGTATTTCAAGAGTTTTTGTCTTTTTGCTTTTGATGAGTCAATGAATTCCATAGATAAAATAAAAGTTCCTAGGTAATAATTTTCCTGAAATTAATTTATTTGTCTGAAGACTTGAGTAATAAAACTGGAGTTAAGGCTATGGCATTTTTTGGCTATCACGCCTCTCATGAGCAGTTTAAACCGAGCGCTCTTTTAGAATATGTAAAAGCCGCTCATCAAGCTGGATTCAGTGGTGTATCTTGTTCAGATCACTTTCATCCGTGGAGCGATCGCCAAGGAGAAAGCGGTTATGCTTGGTCTTGGTTAGGTGCAGCAATGCAGGTTACACCCTTAAATTTTGGTGTAGTTTGCGCCCCCGGACAGCGCTATCACCCGGCGATTATTGCTCAAGCTGCGGCGACCCTGAGTGAAATGTTTCCCCAACGTTTCTGGTTAGGATTAGGGAGCGGACAAGCATTAAACGAACAGATTACAGGGGACTTTTGGCCAGCCAAAACCGTCCGTAATATGCGCCTGAAAGAGTGCGCGCAGGTGATCCGCGCCCTATGGACTGGGGAAACCATCACTCACTACGGTTTAGTAAATGTAGAACAGGCAAAACTTTATACTAGACCAGCAACACCACCATTGATTATTGGTGCGGCCATCACCCCAGCAACTGCGGAATGGTTAGGAAGTTGGGTAGATGGACTGATCACTATTTCTCACCCTGAGCAAATGCTGCAGCAAGTAGTGGAAGCATTCCGCCGGGGTGGTGGGGAAGGTAAGCCCATGTATCTCAAAGTACAACTTTCTTACGCACAGGAGGAAAGCACAGCTTTAGAGGGAGCTTTTGAGCAATGGCGGACTAATATTTTCTCCAGTCCTGTATTAGCAGACTTGCGTCATCCCCAGCAATTTGAGGACATGGCGGAGTTTGTCAAACCAGAAGATATGTATAAACACATCCGCATATCAGCAGACCCACAACAACACATTGAATGGTTGCGCAAAGATATTGAACTGGGTTTTAGTGAAATTTATCTCCACAACGTTAACCGTCAACAGCGGAATTTCATCGAAGTATTTGGTAAACAGGTCATCCCAGCCCTTCAAGGTACTAATTAAGGAGTAAATAAATTATGCGAGTAACTGTTGGGCCACCAATTCTGATGATTAATCATGGTAGTACCTTCATGTCCACTGACCTGGGTGGAGAAATCAACCCCCATAGTCATCAGGGAATTTTTGCAGACGACACGAGGTTTTTAAGTAACTATAGCTGTTACATTGATGGTCATCCCTGGATTCGCCTAACTTCGGCCACCACAACATATTATGCAGCGCGGGTTTATCTGATTAATCCTGAATTTACTTGCAGACGGGGAAAAGTTACCCAGGGTGATTTATCCTTAATTATTAGCCGCACGGTAGAACAAGGAATTCATGAGGATCTGGATATTACTAATAATGCATGCCAACCTGTGACATTTAATCTAGAAATTGCCTTAGCTTCAGACTTTGCCGATATTTTCGAGGTAGAATCACAGGAATATGTGCGTCGGGGACATATTGAAACTAAATGGTGTGAAACAGAACATCAACTAGAAACCAGATATACAAATGGCTCATTTTCCCGTTGTTTGATGTACAAACCTTGTAACTTTACCTCCCGACCTTACTATGCAAACGGTCGCATTACCTTTGAGATATCACTAGAACCGAGTCAGACTTGGCACACTTGCTGTAAATATAATCTGATTGATCATGAGCTGGTGCGTGAAGCGGTTGATTTCTGTTATCAAGAGATGGTAGAATCCAACAGCATAAATACAGAAATTGAAAGGCTGCACTGTCAATGGCGAGACTCAGTAACTGCTATTGTCTGCGGGAATGAGGATGTAGTGCGATTGTATCGCCAGTCAATTGAAGATTTAGGTTCACTACGATTATATGATTACGATTTTGGCCCTGATATTTGGCTACCAGCAGCAGGTGTACCTAAGTTTGTGGCGCTGTTTGGCCGTGACAGCTTGATTATCAGTTTGCAAAATATGATTGTTCATCCCGGTTTTGCTCGGGGAACGCTGCAAAAATTAGGAGAGTTACAAGCTACTGAGTTAGATGAATGGCGGGATGCTCAACCAGGTAAAATTCTCCATGAAATCCGCCAAGGTGAATTAGCATATTTTGCTAAAATCCCCCATACACCCTATTACGGTACTGCTGATGCTACATCTTTATTTCTGATTACTTTACATGAAACCTGGAAGTGGTTGGGAGATAATTCATTATTGCAGAATAACCGGGATATAGTGCTGCGTTGTCTGGAGTGGATTGATAATTATGGGGACTTAGATGGTGATGGGTTTCAAGAGTACCAAATGCAATCACCAGGGGGAATTGAAAATCAAGGTTGGAAAGATTCTGCTCAAGCGGTGGTTTATCCCGATGGAAGCCAGGTAAAGGCACCAAAAGCATTATGTGAGTTACAAGGTTATGTGTTTGATGCTTGGATGCGGATGGCGGAGGTGTTTGATGTCCTGGGTGAAGGAAGTTTTGCTCACGAATTACGCACTAAAGCTAGTCAATTACAGGTACGCTTTGAGGAGCATTTCTGGAGTGAAGATTTAGACTGTTATGTTTTTGCTCTAGACCCAGATAAGCAACCTGTGCGATCGCTCACTTCCAATGCTGGTCACTGTTTATGGAGTGGTATCGCCAGTCCTGAACGTGCGGCCCGTGTGGTGAAGCGGTTGATGCAACCAGATATGTGGAGTGGTTGGGGTATTCGCACTTTAAGTACGAAAAATGCAGCTTATAATCCTTATTCCTATCATTTAGGTTCAATTTGGCCTCATGATAATGGGATCATCGCTATGGGGTTTAAGCGCTATGGTTTTACTAACGAGGTCGCCCAAATTGCTCACGGTATCTTTGATGCGTCCAAGTATTTTGCTAGCTATCGCCTCCCAGAACTATTTGCTGGTACTCAGCGTCAACCAGGAGCTTTTCCAGTTCCTTACATCCAGGCCAATGTACCTCAAGGCTGGGCTGCTGCATCGGTTTTTCATCTCATCCAAGCTATACTGGGTTTACAAGCTGATGCTCCCCATCAGTTGCTTTATGTTGACCCACATTTACCACCATGGTTACCAGAAATTGAACTTCAGCAGGTGGAAATTGGTAACTCCTGTGTAGATTTGCAGTTTTGGCGACACGGTGAGGTTACCCATTGGGATGCGGTGGTTAAATCTGGTGAGGTGGAGGTTAAACAGCAAAGTTATTTCAGGCGCAATTTTTAAGTTGACCTGAAAAAACAGGAATACTGACTGTAAATGTTGTCCCCTTGCCTACTTGACTATCTACGGAAATTGTGCCTTTGTGCAAGTCTACACATTTCTTAACTATGGACAACCCCAAACCTGTACCAGCAATTTTACCGACGTTAGACCCGCGATGAAAAGATGTAAATAACTTAGCTTGATCTGCATCAGGGATACCAATCCCACTATCACTGATTTTAAATATCAGTTGCTGATTTTCTTGGGTTAAACTCAATTTAACTAAATTGTGCTCAGGACAGTATTTAATCGCATTGGTCAGGAGATTGCTGAGAATGTGTCGTAACAGTTTCTCGTCAAACTCAACCATTAAAGAATAGTCTGACAT
The DNA here is from genome assembly GCF_028331085.1 of Anabaena sp. CS-542/02. Taxonomy (NCBI): domain Bacteria; kingdom Bacillati; phylum Cyanobacteriota; class Cyanophyceae; order Nostocales; family Nostocaceae; genus Anabaena; species Anabaena sp. CS-542/02. The sequence goes on along the minus strand of NZ_JAQMTM010000086.1, from coordinate 59,708 downwards.
TTGCTGGTCTACACTACAACAGAAATCTATTTTATGTTTGCTAGTGGTGGTTTGTATTTCTTCTGTGAGACGACGACAGAAAGCGATGATATCCCCTGGTTCTGGTTTAAATTCCATCTTTTGAGCTTCAGCGCGGTTAATCAGCATTAACTCATCGAGCAGTTGAGTCACCCGCTGAACAGTTTGTTGGATGGTCTGGAGGTGTGCTTGTTTTTTTTCTGTATTTAGGCGATCGCCAAAATCTTGCAAAATCCCTGTAGATGAGGATATAATAGCTAAAGGTGTACGAATTTCATGGGCTGCCATGGTGATCAATTGCGATCGCATTTCGCTAATGGCTTTTTCCTTTGCTAAAGTTTGAATAATATTCTTTTGGGCTTGCTTGAGTGGGGTGATATCCCTGATTACAGATGCTACAGCAGTTGGTTGTGTGGCTCTTTCATCTGGGATTAAGAAAAAATAAGCATAGGTATAAATCACTGCTCCTGTTTGTAAGTGGCGCAGTCTGATTTCTCCTTCCCACTCACCTGTTTTGAGGACAGTGGGCAAAATCTTCGATTCAAATAAATAGCGGTCATCTGGATGAATATAATCCCAGAAATTTTCTTTTGTTAAAGAATTTTGACCATGAAAACCGATGATGTTTTTACCAGCATGATTGAGAAATACTAGTTGGTAATCCAGATTAATTATACCAATAAATTCAGAACTGTTTTTAACTATCATAGCCAGTTGTCCCTGTTCTGATTCAAGGTGGCGCTGATTTTTCTGGGAATTTAGATGTTCCCATAAAGCTAGTGTTAAAAGGAAGACTAAAGCTAGGAAGACAAAGTAAAACAACTCTTGAATCAATTGATATCCAGGTAAAAGGTCAAAGGCTTTTCTACCACTGAAACCTAATAACACATAGAGCCGTTGTAAAATACCTAACTGAGGATAAATAAATCTTTCCGGGGTTTTTCCTACATCTGGAATGGTTAACTTAAGGCTAGTTTCTGGGGCAATATACGTAATATTACTCCGTATACTTTCCGTTAATTTCTTGCGTAATACTACTGGACTAGTATAGTTAAGAGATGGCGATAGGGCTAGGGCTGGCTTGTCAGTTTGCACCCATGTTATTAGTAAAACCAAAACCCATAATAGAGGGTGAAAATACTTTGAGCATTTTAACATCTTATACATTTGCACCTATGAAAATAAAATCTTGTTTTCATCTTCAACAAGCAATACTATTCATTTTCTAGTAGCCATGAATTAATTCTGTTGTCGGGAGAGCAACTATTGCATAAGTTGCTGGTTTTGCTTTACTCCAGTTTGACTTAACCGTACAGCAACAAGTAGTTTTACTGTTAAAAATAGCTTGGTTATCTAGTCCACACCACTGAGACTCAAACCCTTGTCCTGAGCAATGATCAATATTCTAGCATTTTGTGACCGAATAAATTCGGTTGTTAACTGATATCCCCCGGAAAAACACGGGGGCTTTACGGAGAGTGTCTCCTCAGGTGTAACACTGAACATAATAATCAGGAATTACTGGGATTGCCAAACCAGACTATTTTAGTAATTATTTTGATATTGTTGTCGGAAAAATGAAATTTATTACACAAGCTAATGTTAGTATAATTTTTTGAACTCTGTCGGGAGTTATTAATCAAAGCAAGACAATCCTGGAAGATGATTAAGAAGTATGTCAACAAAATTTTTTGGTGTTTCGGATCTTCAGAAAGCGATAGTACCTTGTCCCTTGATCCTGAGTGCTGAAACATCGGTAATTACAGCCGTTAAGTTAATGTTTCAGGTTTGTGACACCTATAATCTCACCTCATCATTGGTGAATGATAGAGAAAAACCCACTTGTGTGCTGGTAGTGGAAAATCAAAAATTAGTTGGGATATTCACGCACAAGGATCTGATTAAATGTATAGCCATGGGGGTCAATCTGGAGCAAGCAACCCTAACTGAGGTGATGAATCAGCATCCGGTGACTCTGGAAAAATCACAATTTACAAATATTTTTATAGCTTTGAATTTGTTACATCAACACAAAACTGACAATCTAGCTATTGTTGATGAACAGAATGAGGTTGTGGGTTTAGTAACAGTCAGTTCCTGTGAATCTGTCTATGAAAATTCCCAATCTTTTATAGAGTCCATAGATTCAGAAGAATTACCCTTAGTGGTTCCAGCTATCAAGAAAACCTTAGAGCGAGAAAGAGAACTGAGTGAATTGAAGTCGCGTTTTATAGCTATGAGTTCCCATGAGTTTCGCACCCCTTTATCTGTAATTGCTTCCTCCGCCGGTATTTTAAAAGATTTTGGTGATCAACTCGAGGAGGAGAGAAAGAAAAAACATTTAGATTTTATTCTAAATTATGTGAAATATACAACAGAAATATTAGATAATATTTTATTAATTAATCAAGGGGAAAATAGCCAGTTAGAATTTAAACCTGCTCCTTTAGATTTAATTAGTTTTTGTCAGGAATTAGGGGAAGAGATGCAATTAAGTGCGCCACATCATAATATTGTCTTTGCTACTAATGCACAATCTGGCGTAATTGGGAATTTAGATAAAAAACTACTCAGGCGAATTTTAATCAATTTGCTGGCTAATGCAATCAAATATTCACCTGATAGAACTACAGTAGAGTTTAACCTCAAGATTAGCAAGTCAAATGTAAGTTTTACTGTTCAAGACCAAGGTATTGGTATTCCTGAAGCAGACCAAGTTAAATTGTTTGAATCTTTTCACCGCGGCACCAATGTAGGTAATCTTCACGGGATGGGTTTAGGGTTATCCATCGTGAGCAAATGTATTGAACTACACACAGGTTCAATTGCTGTGAAGAGTGAGGTGGGGATGGGGACTACTTTTATTGTCACCATTCCCTTGAGGTAAGACCGAGCGGTAATTATGACTATGCACCAAACTATCCCGGGTGGAATAGTTGAGTATGTTGGTTTTTTTAAACGCAGAGGGGCGCGGAGGCTGACTATTACAGATTCAATTTATACCAAGCTTGTCGCCACTGTTTCATTTGATTGATTTCTGTTGCTTGGGCTTTGATAATTTCTTGGGACAATTCCCGCATTTCTGGGCGCTGAGACTTCTGTAAAGCATCTTGGGCCATGACTACAGCACCTTCGTGGTGGGGAATCATCCCATTGATAAAACGCAAATCAAATTTATCATCAGCAACACCCAAGTCCATGGTCATCATCATGGCTTGCTTTTGTGCTGCTGTCATCTGCATCATGTGACCCATTTGAGCATGATAAGCCATGGGTTGATCACCGGCCTGAGGATACCAAGCTGTGCGCCACTGCTGCATTTGAGAAATTTCTTGCTTTTGGGCGGTAATGATTTCCTCTGCTAGCTGTTTGATTTCAGGACGTTGTGATTTTTCCTGTGCTTCCTGAGCCATATCTATAGCTCCTTGATGGTGTAAAATCATGCTATCAATGAAGCGTAAATCATAATTAGCATCCCCTGGACCTAAATCCATAGCATGATCTATGTGACTGTGGTGATTACTGGTTTCACTTGCGGTGGTATTGGGGTTGGGGTTTTCGGAGGTGGTTGTGGAACAAGCTGTCAAAGCTCCCCCAATTAAGGATGTAAACACTACAAAGCTCCAAGCTAAAAATTTATTTCTCAAAGATAAGATTTGCATGGTTGATTCTTCACAAGACATGATCTCGATTATATTTTGATCTGTCTAATTAACCAGGCTCTGAGTCCTGAGTAAAATAGGAGGTGATTGGGTATTCATTCCCCAGTCCTCAAGCATATAAATGAAAGGACTTCTCCAACGAGCAGTTTTTTGCTTAGTTTTATTCGTTACTGGATGTATCCCTACTAGAGATGTCAGGAATGCTCAAGCACCAATCCCAGGAAATACATTAGTACAATCAACGGTTAACAGTGATGTAAATTACATCTCTCGGGTTGTCCAAGAGGTAGGTCCTGCAGTGGTGCGCATTGACTCTACCCGCACTGTGGAAATATCCCCAGACCCGATCTTAGAAAGGTTTTTCCGGGGAGAATTACCCACTAGGGAAGAAGTACAACAGGGTCTCGGCTCAGGATTTATTACTACTGCAGATGGGCTAATTTTTACTAATGCCCATGTGGTAGCAAATGCGGATAATGTCACAGTTATATTGAAGGATGGCCGCCGTTTTCAAGGGGAGGTGGTGGGGGCTGATTCAGTAACTGATGTTGCTGTTGTCAAAATTGCGGCTACGAATTTACCGACGGTGAAGCTGGGTAATTCGGATAATTTAATACCAGGAGAATGGGCGATCGCCATTGGTAATCCTTTAGGGTTAGATAATACAGTCACCCAAGGAATTATCAGCGCTACACAGCGTTCTGTAGCAGCTCTGGGTGTACCTGCAGAACGAGTGGACTTTATCCAAACCGACGCAGCAATTAATCCAGGTAACTCTGGCGGTCCCCTGCTGAATGCTCAAGGAGAAGTAATTGGGATGAACACCGCGATCATCCAGGGAGCCCAAGGGTTAGGTTTCGCCATTCCCATCAACACTGCTCAACGCATTGCAGAACAATTAATCGCCACGGGAAAAGTATCTCACCCCTACATGGGTATTCAAATGGCCCAGTTAAACCCTGAGTTGCGTGGGAAAATCAATCAAAGTGATGCGGGGATTAGAATTACTCAGGATACCGGTGTAATTATTATGGGAGTCGTCCGCAACTCCCCTGCTTTTCGCGCTGGTTTGCGTCCCGGTGACATTATTGAAAGTATCAATAATGTAGGTATTCAAGATATCAAGCAAGTACAGCAACAAGTAGAAACCACCAACATCGGTAATACCATGGTGATCACCATCAACCGCGATGGGAGTAGACAGAACATCACACTCAAACCAGAAGCTTTACCCACACAATAGCAACAGTCAAAAGATAGATTTTACCTCTCTATCATTTGTCAGAAGCAAAATAAATTACCTTGGTCTATAGTTGCGGTGGTGAAAATAAAACTTTCTTAATTAAAAATTATTATGGAAGGTTTTCGTCTTGGTTCTATTTTCGGATTTGAAATTCGAGTTGATTTGTCTTGGTTGATAATTTTCTTTCTCGTCCTGTGGACTTTAAGCGCTGGGATATTCCCCACCAACTATCCCGGATTTGATAGTAGTACCTATTTTGGTATGGGTATAGTAGCAACGCTGCTGTTTTTCGCATCCCTGCTAGCACATGAGCTTTCTCACTCCTTCGTGGCCAGAGCCAAGGGAATTCCCGTAGAAGGTATCACCCTATTTATTTTTGGTGGAGTTTCCCGGACTCGTATGGATGCACAAACCCCTGGGGATGAGTTCCAAATAGCAGGGGTCGGTCCGGTTGTGAGTCTGCTGCTAGCTGCTGTTTTTGGTTTGATTTGGTATGTAGGAACAAATACCGGTTTGAGTGTGGTATTTACTGGTGTTTTTGCTTACCTGGCGGTAATTAATCTGGCTCTAGCTATCTTCAATATGTTACCGGGCTTTCCCTTAGATGGCGGTCGCGTTTTTCGTTCTCTTCTTTGGAAGTATACGGGTAATCTCAAAAAAGCCACAAAAATCGCCTCTAACGGGGGAAAATGGCTGAGTTATCTGTTAATTTTCTTCGGTATTTTAGAGATGTTTGCTGGGGCGATTTTGGGGGGACTGTGGCTAATTCTCATCGGTTGGTTCTTGTACAACGCCGCCGAAACTAGCTATGAGGAACTTTTGCTGCGCACCAGTTTACAAGGGGTAAGGGCCCAGGAAATTATGACTCCTCACCCAGAAACTGTCAGTCCTGACATGAAACTTCAAGAGTTAGTAGATAGATATTTTCTCAGTCGTCGCTATCATTCTTTTCCAGTTACACAAGACGGACATCCTGTAGGTATTATTACTTTAAATCAGGTGAAGGATATCCCCAGGGAAGAATGGCAATATTGTACTGTCAAAGATACAATGATACCCACGGAAAACGGTGTTACTGCTCGTCCAGAAGAACAGATGTCTCAAGTATTGCAAAAAATGCAAGATTCAGGGGTTCGCCGTGTACTGGTGATTCACAATGATTTACTTAAAGGTATCATTACAGCCAATGATTTAGCTTACTGGTTACAGCGACAACGAGATTTAGGTGAGCTTACCTAAGGATTGACTAAAAATTAAAATTAAGCATTTAATAAGCATAAAATTATTTGAAGAGGCTATTTGGTGAGAATTTGCCATTTTTGGGTGAATATTCCGAGCAATCTTTTGCCTCTTCAGTCAGGACAATAGAAGGTTTTACAGCACATTTGAGATAATGGTTATTTGAATAAAACCGACAGTTCTTACACGGAACCTTATGTATACCATTGAGGGTAAAAACCATCTTATTGTCTAAAACAGTGCGGATTTTTTGTAATATCAGGAAAAACATCACCCAACTGAATAGCAAAGCTATGGGAGATAAACTTAAAGCTACATCTGGGATATTTATACCATCTGGTTGCATTTGCTCTTGTTTAACTTCACTTTGAGTTACTTGAGAAATATTCCTATTTTCTCCCATTTCCTGCGGGGTAATTACTTCAACAGACATATTTTTTATCCTCAGCTATCTACAATATCTTGTTTTTGATACACTCTGAATTTTGAATCTCAGCATAACCCTAGGTTTTCATCGGCGGTTAATGATTGATTTATGATAATTTGGGCAAAACTCTAATTAACAAGTCAGGGTAAATTTACCCCTAGTTCAGTTTGAGAATTCCCAGAAAATTTTTGCACCTGGATGGGAAATAAACAGTCTAGAAGCTACAGAGTATAATTGATGCGGTAATATTCATTTTTTATAGTCTAGATAAAATCTATTGTTGAAAATGCGCTGATCTTATTAACTTACATTAAGCTCCGAAATCCTCAATATAGTTTATGGTTTAATTATATATTTATCAGAATAAAATTTACCCTATATCTGCCGATAGTTTTGTTTATAATTTTTAGTTATATATCGAAAGAAATATATTAATATATCGGTTTAATAAGGAGTGATTTTATGATAAAATTTACCAAAATACCACTGTTAATCAAACTAGATTAATCACCAGATAGGAAGATAAAAATATGATTCAAGTTAACCATTAATTAAATATACTGACAAATCACAAATGTTAGACATTATTCTCGCTTGGTTAGTCACTACAATTAGCTTTTTAATCATTTCTCGACTACCTATAGGTATTGAAATCGATAGTTTGGGTAAAGCAGCAATTTCTGCAGCAGTTTTCGGCATATTGAATGCAATTTTACTACCGATTCTAGCATTTTTCACCTTTCCTGTTATTCTTCTGAGTTTTGGGTTGTTTTTCTTCATCTTGAATGCAATTATTTTTGCTCTGGCTGCTGCTTTGGTTCCAGGCTTTACTCTGAGATGGGGTTTTTGGAGTGCATTAATCGGCTCGATCGCCTTGGCAATTGTTAATTCTATCCTCCTAGCTATTGTCAGAACCTGGAGTTAAAAAAAGTCCACTTTTTCAGAATACAAAAAATCATGGTGGTGTGAATGTTTATGTCTAAATTTTTTCTCAAAAAAATTGTCTTGCTACTCACAGCGATGCTGATGGGGATAGTGCTACTTTCTTATCAAGCATTACCCATAGCTGCATCACAATCTCCTGGACAAACCGCTATTGCTGCTATATTTCCCCCCGTAGCTTCTCCTGATGGGGAACTCAGCGCAGGACCTGCAAAGTTACCACCATTACCCTATGATTATGCAGCGCTGGGAAAAGCTATTGATGCGGAAACTATGAAACTACATCATGATGGACATCATGCTAGTTATGTGAATAATCTCAATGATGCTCTCAAGGAACAGCCAGATTTACAGAAAAAGAGCGTTGAGGCTTTACTGCGGGATTTAAATAGTGTTCCTGAAAATATCCGCACCAAGGTTCGCAATAATGCTGGTGGACATCTGAATCACACAATTTTCTGGGAAATTATGACCCCTGAAGGTGGTGGAGAACCCACAGGAGAAATTGCGGCAGAAATTAACCAAACTTTTGGCAGTTTTGATCAGTTTAAACAACAGTTTAACCAAGCTGGAAGCGATCGCTTTGGTAGTGGTTGGGTCTGGTTGGTGCGTAACTCAACGGGTGAATTGCAAATCGTCACTACAGCTAATCAAGATAACCCGATTATGAATGGTGCATACCCAATTATGGGTAATGATGTCTGGGAACACGCCTATTACTTGAGGTATCGCAACCGCCGCGGTGAGTATTTAAATAATTGGTGGGGTGTGGTCAATTGGTCGGAAGTTAACAGGCGATCGCAGGTTTCATTACAGTTTTAAACGCAAAGGGTCGCAAAGTTTTTTGGGGGGTATGTTAAGTCGTATATCTCTATTTTTTCTGGGAATACTCGCTTTTGTCTTTGTAGTTTTGATTGCTTCTCCGGCTACTATTATACCCCCCTGTGACCCTGTGGATCCGGTTACTGTTTATGTGGTTGATTTGGGTTTACATTCTAGATTGGTTTTACCTGATTGCGATCAGGGATTAATTCAATATGCTTACGGTGATTGGCGTTATTTTGCTTTGAATCAGCAAGGTTTGGGTAGTGGTGTTAGGGCGCTGCTGATTCCTACTCAGGGAAGTTTGGGAAGGAGAAGATACGCTAATTTTTCTGGGTTACAGCAGTCTGTCGGTTCTGATACTACTATCTTAAGTTTTGCAGTTGCTAGGGATAAGGTTACTGCTCTCAACCAGTTTTTAGATCAACGCTTTGAGGACAATATTCACACGGCCATTTTTAACCCCCAAAATCACATGATTTTTGTCCAAGACGACCTAGACTATACTTTGTGTCACAACAGTAATCATGAGTTGGTTGTGTGGCTAAAAAAGTTAAATTGTCGTGTTGAGGGTTTTGTTTTGTTGGCTGATTTTCAATTGCAAGTCTCTCACTGATTATACACCTTAACAATTCATCCTCCTATCCTGTGAAATAAATGATAATTTTCCACCCCTAGAAATATAGCAATCCTAAATGATTCATGAACAATTTCTGTTCGGTGTGTTCCCTGTTCCCTGTTCCCTGTTCCCTTTCCTCACTGATAATTTCTCAACTCAAATAGGATGACTATATGTAAATAAATATTTCAATTATCGGAGTATCAATTATTCGCAAGTTCAGGAAACTAATATGTAAATAGATTTACCTTCATTATGATTAGCGCTGATAAGTTTTTACAGGTGCATGAACATGAATAAGAGAAGTTTTGCAACCATAGACGCCAATCAGTCTGTAGCCGAAGTGGTTTATCGACTTAATGAGGTTATTGTTATTTATCCTATTACTCCTTCTTCCCCTATGGCTGAGTGGGCGGATGCTTGGGCCAGTGAAGCTCACAATAATATTTGGGGTACCGTTCCCACTGTGGTGGAAATGCAGAGTGAGGGGGGTGTTGCAGGTGCTTTACACGGGTCTTTACAAACGGGTTCACTGACAACTACTTTTACAGCTTCTCAGGGATTATTGCTGATGATCCCGAATATGTATAAAATTGCCGGGGAACTCACACCGACGGTTTTTCATATAGCAGCGCGATCGCTCGCTGCACAAGCCCTCTCTATTTTCGGTGATCATAGTGATGTCATGGCAGCACGGGGTACAGGTTTTGCCATGTTATGCGCCGCTTCGGTGCAAGAAGCACAGGATTTCGCCTTGATATCAACTAGGACAACCCTAGAATCACGGATACCATTTATACATTTTTTTGATGGCTTTCGTACTTCCCACGAAATTAACAAAGTAGAAACTTTAACGGAAGATAACCTAGGGGAATTTATCCCCGATCAGTTAGTGTTCGCCCACCGTTCACGGGCCCTCACCCCCGACCAACCAGTTCTGCGGGGAACAGCACAAAATCCTGATGTCTACTTCCAAGCTAGGGAAACTGTCAATCCTTATTATTTAGCTTGTCCAGACATCACCCAAAAGGTCATGGATGAATTTGCAGCTATGACGGGACGACAGTACCAACTGTTTGAATACTACGGTCACCCCGGGGCGGAACGGGTGATGGTGCTTATGGGTTCCGGTTGCGAGGCGGTACATGAAACGGTAGATTATCTCAAAGGCTATGGTGAAAAGGTGGGGGTTGTGAAGGTCAGACTATATCGCCCCTTTGATGCTGTGCGCTTTGTGGCTAGTTTACCCAAAACTACCCGCAGCATTGCCGTACTTGACCGCACTAAGGAACCAGGCGCATCTGGTGAACCATTATATTTAGATGTGGTGGCTGCAATTCATGAAGTATGGGAAACAGGGGAAAAACTTCAAGTTGTGGGTGGTCGTTATGGTTTATCTTCTAAAGAATTCACCCCAGCTATGATTAAAGCAGTCTTTGACCACTTGGCTGCAACTCAACTGAAAAATCATTTTACCATCGGTATTGCGGATGATGTCACCCACACCAGTTTAAGTTATGACCCTGATTTTAATATTGAATCCGACCAGATTATTAGAGCTATTTTTTATGGTTTAGGTGCTGATGGTACTGTGGGGGCAAATAAAAACTCTATCAAAATTATTGGGGAAGAAACTAACAACTACGCTCAAGGTTATTTTGTCTACGACTCTAAAAAATCAGGTTCGGTGACAGTTTCTCACCTGCGCTTTGGTTCCCAAGTGATTCGTTCTACCTATTTAATTAGTAAAGCTAATTTTATCGGCTGTCATCAATGGGAATTTTTGTCAAAGTTGCCCATTCTGAAGGACATTATACCAGGTGGGACATTATTAATCAACTCCCCCTATGACAAAGATCAAGTTTGGCATCATCTACCGGCATCAGTACAAGAGCAAATTATTCACAAGGGGCTGAGAGTTTATGTCATCAATGCCTATAAGGTGGCTCGTGAAGCTGGGATGGCGGGGAGAATTAACACGGTAATGCAGGTATGTTTCTTTGCTTTGTCGGGGGTGTTACCCAGAGCAGAAGCCATAGAAGAAATTAAAAAATCTATCCGCAAGAGTTACGGCCAAAAAGGCCAGGAAATTGTACAGATGAATATCAGGGCGGTGGATACCACATTAGAAAATTTGTGGGAGGTAGAAATAGGGTCAGAAGTCACCGGGGAGCAGTTTTCCCGATCACCAATTCCCGATACTGCGCCGGCGTTTGTCCGTGATGTCTTAGGTAAAATGATCTGTCGTCAAGGGGATGAACTCCCGGTGAGTGCTTTACCCGCTGATGGTACTTATCCTACAGGGACTGCGAAATGGGAAAAGCGTAACATTGCTCAGGAAATACCTGTTTGGGATACGGATGTTTGTATTCAATGTGGTAAGTGTGTGATGGTGTGTCCTCACAGTGTGATTCGTAGTCAGGTTTACGAAGCCCAGCAGTTAGAAAATGCACCCCTAACCTTTAAGAGTGCCAATGCTAAAGACCATGATTGGCAAGGTTTAAAGTATACTATCCAAGTAGCGCCGGAAGATTGTACTGGTTGCGGTATTTGCGTAGATGTTTGTCCGGCTAAGGATAAATCAGAACCACGGCGTAAAGCCATTAATATGGCACCACAGTTACCATTGCGGGAGCAAGAACGGGAAAATTGGGATTTCTTTTTAAGTATTCCCCACCGTGATAGAAGTAAGTTGAAGTTGACCCATATCAACCAACAGCAAATGCAAGAACCATTATTTGAGTTTTCTGGGGCTTGCGCTGGTTGTGGGGAAACACCTTATATTAAGTTAGCCACACAGTTATTTGGCGATCGCATGATTGTTGCTAACGCCACGGGTTGTTCTTCAATATATGGGGGTAATTTACCCACCACACCTTGGACACACAACAGCGCCGGACGTGGGCCAGCTTGGTCAAATTCCCTATTTGAAGATAACGCGGAATTTGGCTTAGGTTTTCGGATTTCCATCGATAAAAAAGCCGAATTTGCCGCCCAATTGCTGCAACAACTAGCAACAGATATAGGGGAAGAACTAGCACAGGGTATTTTAAATGCGCCACAAAAAGATGAAGCTGATATTTGGGAACAACGAGAGCGAGTAGAATTACTCAAACAACGGTTAGAGCAAATCCCGAATAATCAAGCCAGCCAGCATCTTAAATCTCTAGCTGACTACTTAGTCAAAAAGAGTGTATGGATTATTGGCGGTGATGGGTGGGGTTATGATATCGGCTACGGAGGATTAGACCACGTTCTAGCCAGTGGACACAACGTTAATATTCTGATTCTGGATACTGAGGTTTACTCGAATACAGGCGGACAAATGTCTAAAGCCACGCCCAAAGCAGCTGTAGCTAAATTTGCCGCTGGAGGTAAAGCCGCACCTAAAAAAGACCTGGGCTTAATCGCAATGACCTACGGTAATGTTTATATTGCTAGTGTCGCCATGGGCGCACGTGATGAACACACCCTAAAAGCATTTCTGGAAGCGGAAGCTTATCAAGGGCCATCCCTAATTATCGCCTACAGCCATTGTATTGCCCACGGCATCAACATGACCACAGCTATGCAGAATCAAAAGGCGGCCGTAGATTCAGGTCAATGGCTACTATATAGATTTCATCCAGACCGCATCAAGGAAGGACAAAACCCATTACAACTGGATTCCCGCACGCCCAAGTTACCACTACAGGAATATATGTATCTAGAAAACCGCTTTAAAATGTTAACCAAAAGGGACAGCCAAGCAGCACAGCAATTACTCAAAGAAGCTCAAGCTGATGTCAAAACTCGTTGGGAAACCTATCGATATTTGGCTGCTAGAGATTATACCCAGAAATGAATACAAGATTATTCGCGTTTCTCTGTGGTTAATTACCCCTGAGAACATTAACAACAGGAGTAATGAGTATGGACTTAACAACAACATATATGGGGATAAAATTGAGGTCCCCTCTTGTTCCCTCCGCATCGCCCCTATCGGAAGACATTGATAATATCCAGCGTATGGAAACAGCAGGTGCTGGTGCGGTGGTGATGCATTCATTATTTGAGGAACAATTGCGCCTAGAAAGTCATGAACTCCACGATCATCTCACCCAAGGGACAGAAAGTTTTTCGGAAGCCCTAACCTACTTACCTGATTCCATTAACTTCCGGGTAGGACCAGAAACTTATTTAGAGCATATCCGCAAAGCTAAGGAAAGGGTGAGTATTCCTATTATTGCTAGTCTCAACGGCTCATCCCTGGGTGGATGGACAAACTACGCCAAGGAAATTCAGCAAGCGGGAGCAGACGCGCTGGAGTTAAATATTTACTATGTTCCTACTGATATGGAACTAACTAGTAATGAAATTGAGCAGACTTATATTAATATTCTCGATGCGGTCAAAGCAGTAGTTACTATCCCTGTAGCAGTGAAACTCAGCCCTTATTTTACTAATATGGCAAATATGGCTCAACGTTTGGATGCTGCTGGGGCTGATGCATTAGTCTTATTCAACCGCTTTTACCAAGCGGATATTAATCTCAATGTCTTGGATGTTGAACCTAATGTATTGTTAAGTACACCCCAATCCCTGCGGTTACCCCTGCGCTGGATTGCTATCCTCTATGGTCGCATTCATGCTGATTTGGCAGCAACTAGCGGTATTCACAGGGGAGAAGATGTATTAAAAATGCTCATGGCTGGGGCGAGAATTACTATGCTTTGCTCAGTCTTACTTAAGCATGGAATCGACCAGATTCGTGTGATCGAGCGGGAAATGCGCGAATGGATGGAAAAACACGAGTACGAGTCAGTACAACAAATGCAGGGGAGTATGAGTCAAAAAAATTGCCCCAATCCTAGCGCCTTTGAACGTGTCCAGTATATGCGATCGCTTGCTAGTTATAAACCTGAATGGAAAGCCAACCACGATACATCATATTACTTTGGTTGAAAACCATGATCGTAACCCCACCCCTTGACCCTTTAACCCCCTCCCATCTTGAGGGGAGGAGGTTGGGGGTGGGGTTCTAAACCACAGGGAAACTAGGAATACTCTCATCAATTAACTGCATTAACTTAATAGTTTCTTGCAGCGCCACCACCACACGCTGATAATGTAGGATATCTTCATGATTTAGGGTGCGTCCTTTGCGGTCCTTGAGCCATTTTTGACAAACTTGATAACCACCAATATAAAAGTTCCACACTTGCTCTGGTACCCCTGTGAATTTATCCCCCTTTTTATTAATGACTACCGCACCTTGAATATATTTAGGATGTCCAGGATCTACTATTTGACTTCCGCCATTTTCTGTAAATTCGGTGATGAGGTTGTTTAATTGGGGTGATTTCATCAGGTGTAGTGCTACTAGTTCTTGTCCATATTCTGCAAGTTGACAAAATAGCTCATTGTTGCTGGTGAGGGGGACGCGGGGGAAGTCGATTTTGAGAAATTCGGCGTAACGGGTGCGGTAGGTAGGGCTATGAAATATGCTGTAAATATAATAAAAAATTGTTTCGGGTTTGAATGAACAACAAAGATTTTCGCTAATTTTTGAAACAAATTCTGATTTTAAATTAGACCGCTTTGAATCTTGATATTGAAAAAAAATTGATGAGTTAGCCTGAATATCTACATATAAAGGAAAATAATAATTAATTTCTCTGGTTCGCAATGAAACAGCATTTTTGTCGCCCATGCAGTTTGTTATAAAAACATGAGCAAAACCATCTTGAGATTGTTGTCTAAACAAAATCATTGCCAAATTTCCATGAATAGAAAGATGACTCATTATTTTTTCACTATTAGTTTTTAGATAATCTTTTTTATAATATATAAATCTATTATCAAATACGCGATATAAGTATTTAGAAAAATAACTCTCTTGAAAATCTTTTCTAAACTCATCCCTAATATCTAATATTTTCTGAGATGTACCACCTTTAATAGACCATTTATCAATGATGGCTTCTCTTTCACACATAGGATTAAGAAAATCTTGAATCTTATTTTCAAGCTCTAATTTATCAAAGCCAATCATCAATTTATCAAACCCTGTCTCTGTTCCACTTGAAAACTCTGAGAATATAGAATCAATAGAAGCGTAAGATTCGTACTCATTTTTTATTTCTTGATTTTGATTAGTGAAAAAATAAAAAGGGGAACTTGGATTGATCTGGTAATTATCAGAAGAAGATATAGTTTCTCGATTTAAAATACAATATTTTTCATTTCTAGAACCTATTAAATCAATTCTAGAAAAAGATTTTTTATGACTTTTATCTTTTAAGAAAAAACCAATTGCAACACCTTGAGAAATATCAAATACGTTCTGATCATTTGGAGATTGCTTTCGTTTTATATCTCCATGTAAGTTAGTGATATTTATTGTATCAAAATGTATAATCAAATTATTCCTTAATCCTCTGAGAGTAAGACTATCAATATATCCATTGTTTGTTATTAAGCAGAGAATTTTATTCTTTTCTTTTGCAAGAATCTTCTGAGATACACCGAAAAATTTTACATAATCGTCATTGATATTTTTTTCAAACTGCAAAGCACTTTTTTCGACTATTTTAACCCCATCAACATAGCGAAATGCTTCAACTAGTTTTATAGCAGCATCGGTTAAGTTAGAAGAAATCCCTGAATATGGTGGATTTCCAATAATTATTGAAATCTGTTGTTCTACTTTTATCTTTGCAGCCTGATTGGATTCTTCTGCGATGTATTCTTCAAACAATGTTTCTGATTTTTTTATGGCATCATCTAACGTATTTGTAAGATAAATCCCTAACCGCACCCCACCATCAAACTTATATCCCGTCTCTTCCAAAAACAAACCTAACTTAAGATGACAAATTGCATAGGGAGCCATTAACAACTCAAACCCAAATATCCTCGGTAATAACCTCTCCTTAACATACCCAGACCAGGACCGCTCAACTAAACCCGCGGTCATGGTTTCCCCTGACTCCTGAAACCGTTGATAAATAAGTTGACATATCCATAATAAGAATGTCCCAGTACCACAAGCAGGGTCAAGAATCATTACCTCTGGGTCTGCTAACCCCAAGGGTTTATGAAATTTCTCCTGTACCAAAATATCTACAGACCGCACCATATAAGAAACCACCGGTTCCGGTGTGTAGTACACCCCCCGACGTTCCCGCATTTGTGGTTTATATGCTGCTAAAAAGTCTTCATAGAACCGAATCACAATATCTTCCCGGTTCATCTTCATCTCAAAGTCACTGAGAATTGCTTCCATTTTAGCAGCCCGGAGGATACCAAAAATCTCAGCAATTGCCCCAATTAACTCATCACCTAACTCTGAAGCTGTCCGCTGTGATATGTCTTCAAAGAGTTTTCGTAAGAAAGGATTGGTTTCTGGTAACTGTTCCCAAGCTGTTTTTCTGTCAAATAGGGTTTGTTGATTGCGTCCTTGTTTCCTATCCTTGACATAACCAAACACCCTGGAGGTAAATAAAGCATAGGCGATGGTTTGAGCGTAAATATCAGCAAAGCTGTAATCTTTGTCGTTGTCGGAACTAAGTTTTAATGAGGGGAGTAATTCCCGTTGAAAGCTCTTGAGTAGGTTGTGCAAATACCCGGTTTCTGATTCTTGGTGGTAAACTTCTGGGATAATTTGCTCAATTACCCGCGCTGATTTAGCTAAGAGTTGGGCTAATTCCTGAGATGTCTGAATAGGTTCATAAAATACCCACTCGACTAGGGGAACGGGGGTAGAGGTTAAATTATCAACTGCTATGGGTAATTCACTTTGAGTGAGTCGTTTTAACCTTGCTACTAACTGACTATCACCCCAGTTAAAGGTTTGGATCTGTGTTTGACGTAACCCCCCTTCTGTGGGAAGTATAAAAGCTACCCGTCCTGATGCTTGGGGACTGGGTAACAGTAAATACATCACAGGTTGGGCTTCAAATATGCGGTTAGTATAATGACCGTAGATTTCTTGTTGCTGTGCTGGGGAGGTGAAAAATTGCTTCGCCTCGGTGTCTGTCATCCCTGTAAGCTGTGGATAAAATCCCACTGCTATGGGGGAGGTTTCCTGAGCTTCTGACTGGTTTTTACCGGGGTGTAGATACCAAAACTGTGAACCCTCTGGGTCAAGTTGTTTAAATGGATATCCTAACAGTTGCTGTAGTGCTTCAACTCGACTATTTGGGTCTTGGTTGTTGATGAGTGGTTGCAACTGTTGTGATATAGCTTTCATGGTGCGGTAGGGTAACTGTTGATACGGCAGCAATCAGGGTAAAAGATTTGCTATTGATAAATTATACTATAGTTGGTTGAGTGATGAGAACCCCACCCCCTAACCCCCTCCCCTCTGGAAGGGAGGGGGAATTTTAGCATCTCGCCTTGACTGTTTCCCCAGCTTAGAGGATGTTTGGAAAGTCCCTCATGGTGTATCTAATATTTTTAGATCCCCCTAAATCCCCCTTGAGAAGGGGGACTTTGACTCTAGTTCCCCTCTTGAGAAGGGGGGTTAGGGGGGATCAAGAAGTGTCTAAAATCACCTTATAAAACTTATCAAACATCCTCTTAGGACTAGCTCACATCTTTCTTAACATTGCTGTCAGCAAGACAGTGGGGTAACATTAAGCCGGGACAAAATTCATGGCGACACCGTTCATACAATAGCGCTTACCAGTCGGTGCTGGACCATCATCAAACACATGACCTAGATGTCCACCACAGTTACTACAATGTACTTCGATTCTAGTCATAAAAAATGACCGGTCTACAGTAGTAGCGATCGCACCTTCAATTGGTTGGAAAAAGCTCGGCCAACCAGTACCACTGTTAAACTTAGTATCAGATGTAAACAGTGCTTGTCCGCACCCAGCACAGACAAAAGTACCCTCTTGATATTGCTTATCTAGGGAGCTGCTAAAAGCCGGTTCAGTACCATGTTTTCGTAAAACGCGAAACTGTTCGGGCGTTAAAATACTGCGCCACTCTTCTTCAGGTTTAGTAATTGCAAACTGGCTTTTAGAAGTCGTCATGGTTTTGGAATCCCCCCAATAGAAGATGTTAAATAAATTGTGTGATAAAACTGCAGTGCCGACAATTGCGGTACTACCTTCTAAAAAATAGCGTCTGTTCATGATCTCAATTGTAACCTAAGCAATTTTGTCTACACAGCCTACATTACCCACTATTTACTAGTCAAAACAAAGTTCATACTCTTGTGTGGTCACATCAGGGTTAGTTTTGAGATAATCACCCAGGCGATCGCAAGCATTGCTCACCAGTTCATTGAGTTTCAATGTTTGCAATTCTACCTCCTCTAGGTTCCACAATTTAATCGTGGCATCCCTACCCGCAGAAGCTAGCTTAGTACCGTCAGGACTAAAACTAACGGTGTGAGCACCCTGGTTATGAGCAAAGAAGGTTTTTAACAACATAGCATTACTAATATTCCAGAGTTTGATAGTACCATCATCGCTAGCTGAGGCCAAAACTTTGCCATCGGGGGAGAAACTAACTTGAAGTACTAAACCAGTATGGCCCTGGAAGGTGTGAACTAGTGAACCGTCTAACCTCCACAGTTTAACAGTTTTATCATCACTAGCTGAGGCAATAGTTTGACTATCGGGAGCAAAATTAATCCTCCATATACTAGCGTTATGACCTGAAAAAGTGTTCAACAGGCGACCCTCTAAGTCCCAGAGTTTGATAGTTTTGTCCACACTAGCAGAGGCGATAAATTTACCGTCGGGGCTAAATTTGACATGAGTTACCCAACCCTTATGACCGGAAAGAGTTTGTAGCAGCTGACCGTCGCGACTCCAGAGTTTAATAGTTTTGTCTACACTAGCAGAAGCCAGAATTTGATCATCAGGGCTGAAAGTCACACTCGTTACCCAACTATTATGTCCCTTCAGGGTATGCAGTAAAGTCCCATCTCGTTGGCGAATGTCGATACTGTGGTTTGTACGTCCCAAGGCCGCTATATTTTGATCTTTAGTCAAGCCAACACTGCTAACATCTTCTATGGGGGAAGGCAATGTTTCCAGTAATTGACCGTCCAAGTTCCAGGTTCTCATAGTTTTGTCATCACCCATGGAGGTGATAGTATTTCCATCGGCGGTGAAGCTGATTTCATTCACACTACCTTGATGACCATAGAAAATTTTAGGTAAATTTCTTCTCAGTTCCCATAATCTAATAGTATTGTCATCACTAGCTGAGGCTAGTCTGCGGCTATCTGGGCTAAAACTCAGACTATTAACCTCATGGCTATGTCCTTGTAAAGTATCTAATAAGTCACCAGCACGAGACCAGAGTTTAATAGTTTGATCACGGCTCACAGATGCTATGATTTTACCATCAGCAGAAAACCTGACTTGTCGGACCCCCAGAGTATGCCCTTCTAGAGTTCTGAGTAAATTACCGTCACGACTCCAGAGTTTAATTGTATATTCATTGGTGGCTGAAGCAATTGTTTGGCCATCGGGGCTAAAACTGACATCCAAGACTTCTTTGGTACTTGCGGGCAAAGTTGATAACAAACGACCATCCAAACTCCAAAGTTTAACCGTGCCATCATCACTAGCTGAAGCAATAGTATCACCTTCTGGTGCAAAGCTGACGCTATTGATACTTCGGCTATGTTCTCTAAAATTGAGGAGCAATTTACCCTCACGGCTCCATAATTTGGCAGTCTTGTCAGTACTCCCACTGATTAATAACTCACCATCCGGTGAGAAACTGACGCTATTTACACCATCTTCATGATCTGTGAGAGTTGTGATTAACTTACCATCACGACTCCAGATTTTAATGGTATTGTCATTACTAGCAGAAGCAAATATTTGACCATCCGGTGAGAAACTGACGCTATTGACTTCACCTTGATGGTCTGTCAGAGTTGCCATAACACTGCCATCACGATTCCATAGTTTAATGCTGTTATCAGCATAACCCGCGGCCAATATTTGACCATCGGGCGCAAAACTAACACTAGTCACCCAGGAATTATGAGTTAACCGATGACGTTCCTGAGTTCCATAAACTGCTTGTTGTAGGATCATTGCAGTTTGAGTTTGAATATTACTCGGGATTCCATAAGTATTTTTTTGGACTTCCCTACCTGCTTGGAGTCCTGTAACCAATGCTTCTAACTCCTGATGGGAAAACAGAAAGTTTTGTGACAAAGCATTTAAGGCCTGTATCTCTCGTAACTGGGCTTTTTGACCTTGTTGGTAAGCTAAAACAGCCAACCCAAAAGCAGTCAGTCCCAGAATACTCATAATCCCCACTGTTCTTTGAGCTTTCCGCAGTCGATTTTTTTCTATTTGTTGTTGGCGTTGTCTTTCTACTAAACAAGCTTGAATAAAACCTTGGACATCAACAGATATTTCATCAGTGTAATTAAGATAAATCTCTTCAGCTTCTGCAAGGCGAACACCTTGCAAGAGAAAATCAGGCTGTTGATTGTTATTCTTCCACAAAGCTGCTGCTTGGGCAACTTGACGACGCGATCGCAACAGCGCCCGATTTTCCTCCAACCACCAGCGCAATTTTGACCAATGGCGAATCAGCACCTCGTGAGCTACTTCTATAGTTACAGGGGAAGACCAGGGGGATGAGTCCGAAATTTTACCTTGTGCTCTCACCTCATCGGACACCCCTGCATCTTCTTCTAAATTCACCACCACCAGCTTGGCAGCAATTAACACTTGTAATGTTCTTTCTACCAATGCAACCGGGTATTTTTGCACAATTAGCTCAGATTTGAATACCCGTCGCCTAGTATCTTCTGTGCCCTCACCCAACTGTGTCAGGGACAGAAAAATCCACCGCGCGCAGTCTTGAGCTTCCGCATCTAAACTAGTATAAACTGTTTGAGCTTTACTTTCCAAAGCTCCTTTAATTCCACCCAAATGCTGTTGGTAAGCTTGTAAAGTAATCGCACCATTTTCGCGATATTCCCACAACTGTTCTAGAACAAATTCTAACAGTGGTAAATTACCCGGTGATTGGTGTAACTCCTGTACTAGCACTTCTACTAATTCCGCCTCCACTGTTAAACCAACTTGTCGCCCCGGGTTAATAATCACACGTCGGTACTCTTCTTCAGTCAAGCAGGGAGTTAACAGCACACTCGACTGCTGCAATAACTTCACTAATACTGGTACTTCTAAACAGGGGGCGATAAAATCAGCCCGCAAAGTAATAACTAATTTAAACTTATCTGGCATCAGTTCCAGCGCCCCTAGGACAACTTTTAAAAAGCGTTGTCTATCTTCACCAGATGCAAGAGTAAATAATTCTTCAAATTGGTCTACTACCAAAATTACCATTGGTTCCGGGCGTTGACCTATCCACTGGGCAAACCCTTCTACCCCTTGGGACAACATCCCTTCTAATTCCGCCTGCTGGTAAGCTTTTTCTTTTTCCGTACCGCTATCTAGCAAGCGCTGTGATAAAGCTAGCAGAGGATTTGCACCAGGGCGACAGCTTCTCATCCACCAGTCTTCACTACCTGGTAATAGTTTACCTTGTCGCAGTTGGGCGATTAATCCCGCCTGTACTACCGAAGATTTACCACTACCGGAGGCTCCCACAACCGCAATAAATGACTTTTGCCCCAACTCACTAATTAGCTGCTGGACAACAGCTTCTCTACCGTAAAAATACTGAGCGTCTTCTTCCCGAAAAGCCCGTAAACCCCGGTAGGGACAAAGCCCTAAATCAATAGCTGCTGTTGATTGAGTGCCTGTATTGCCCGTGGGTATAATTTCAATTACACCTTGAGACCCAGATAGCCAGATATGTAGAGGTATGTCATGCTGACAAAATAATTGCAATTGGGTAATCCAAGCCGCAGCTGATAGACTACCCTGGGGTAGGGCTGCTTCTAAGGTAGAGTGGAGGGATTGGGCAAATTTTTCGGCATGATTTTTAGGTGAAGTCGCAGCAATTATACATTGTCCTTGCTCAAATCCTAGTTGTAAATCTTCTACCCAGTCTTGTAGGGAGGGCTTGTCATTGGCTACCCCGGGGCAATCTAAAATGATAATTTGTTGAGTATAACTTGAACGCCTCAGTTCTTGTCTTAACCAAGAACGACTCAGTCGGATATTTTCTCCTAAAATTAAAGCCGGTTCACCAGCTTCAGTTTCTTCGAGTCGGCCACGTAAATATAACAACACTGTAGAAAAAACTTTCGGGTGGTTGGGCGGTGCTGCTTCTATTGTTTGTAAACAAGTTTGAATAGTAGAGTGTAAATCTTTAGTGCTAGCTTCTATGGAGCCAGTCCAATACTCTAATTCAAAACCACCCACACCCCGGAATAATTTACTTACAGCTAGGGTGGTCTGATTTGTGGCTAGTCCCTCGATTATTAATGCTTGTCGGGGAGTGGGGGATTCTACAAAGGCTGGTTTTAATCCCAGAATTACTTCCCCCACTCCTTCTACAATACGCTTGGGTGTTTGCTGCGGATATTCCGAATACAGATGAGTGTCGCCTCTACTTTTGTTTTGCTGATTAATCAGTCGTAATTGCTGATTAGTGTCCTCAATGTATTGGCTGGTTTGATGATAAACATATCTATAAAGTGCATCAGCATCAATTAATCCTTGGGGATCAGCCGCTTCACCGCGCAACCCACGCATTAAGTAATAAGTAAATACGCCATGTCCCAGTTCGGTAAACTCCCAGGATTGTTGATTAGTATCACAGGACAGTAAGGCATAAAATCCTTTACTCTGTTTTGCTCTTTGGCGTAATAATTCCACCATCTGGGATGTGGGGTTGGGTAGGGATGCTGTAGTTATATTACTTCTAGAATTGCGGAATGTGAGACTACCACTATGACAAGCATCTAGCCAGACTAACTGAGTTTGCGCCTGACTATTTCCCAACAGGTGCAACACTTCCTGTAAAGCTAAACCTGTGTTGAGTAAGTCATCTGTTTGAGTATCTGCTAAACACAAAAATGCTTGTTGTGAATTGGGGTCTAGCATCCCATGTCCAGAAAAATAAAATAAAATTGTGTCCTGTTGTTGAGCAGTACCCGTAATTTCCCTTAAGCTACCCCGTAGTGTGGACAGGGTCGGTATTTCGGAAGTTAAATCATGGTAAACCCTCTGCTGAGTCTGGGTCAGTCCTTGGCTAGCGTCGGTCAAAGCTGCGGCTAAACCCTGACAATCTACAGCGGAGTAGCGTAGTGAGGGTAGTCTCTTGTCTTGGTATTTGTTTACTCCTACCAACAACAGCCAAAATTTTGCCTCTGCCTTTTTTAGGATATGGGTTAAGTGACTGGTAGTGATACCGAGTGGAGACATTTTAAGTTTTCTGGGTAATTAGTAAGGTCTAAGTAATAGTATAAATAAATGCTTGTTTACTGTCGCCCACAGGCTCGCCTAATGACAACCCCATTTTTCTGCCTGATGACACCCGTAGGTTGTGGGATGCAGCGATAGTAATATGAAATCACCAGTAGCTAGTGCCGTCAGCCAAGTGGTATTCTGTTTATATTAATACTTTTTGACGAATTATTGCAGTATTTTTCTTTATTCTTAGACTTGGGGTGTGAAAATTGGTGAGATTAATCCGGTAACGATAAAAAAAACGCCAATTTGGCCACATGAATGGGATTTTATTTGTTAAAGTATTGATTGTAAAAGACTTGTGGGCTTTATAGTCCAAGCTTTACTACACTTCAAGAGCATTAACCGCGGTAGTAATTCCGATACTTCTGTTAATTCTGCTCTATGACTTGAAGATTGCTGCTAGATTCTCTGTAGTGATCTCCACCAATCCCTTCTTCTCGCAAAAGGGACACGTAGAATCATAAGTCCTTGTTGATTTACTCCTATCTAACCCATAGTTCAACAGCATTTGTGCTGTTGAACAGGGTTTTTTCGCAATCAAACATCCTCTGAGACATTTTTAATTTTGTCTGAGGTGAATGTGCATCAGGAGTGGTTAAGAATTAACTAAAAGCATTGAAATCAAGAGTATATTCGGATATGGGTAAAAACCGCCAATTAGAGCTGCCATCGAGTTCTAATACATACTCATGATATTGTAACAAACTGGGGCGGTGTCCCACACTAATTAATGTGGTTTCCTTGGCTTTAAGTTGTTCATAGAGCTTCTTCTCATTAGCTAAATCCAGCGCACTTGTAGCTTCATCTAGGATGACATAGCTAGGCCTACTTAGTAGGAGTCGCGCAAAGGCTAGGCGCTGTTGTTCCCCTAAGGAGAGAACATTAGCCCAATCTAACTCAATTTCAAAGCCTCCAAATCTTTCTGGTAACTCTGCTAAGTTCACCTCTTCTAAGACATCGCGCATTTTACTTTCGCTGATATCATTGTCAGGGTTGGGGTAAAGTAGCTGACTGCGCAACGAACCTAGAACCATATAAGGACGTTGGGGTAAAAACATGATCTCCGATAAAGCAGGACGGATAATCTGACCAGTCCCCGCATTCCATAATCCGGCGATCGCCCTTAATAAGGAACTCTTACCACTACCACTATGACCCACAATTACCAGACCCTCACCGGGTTGTAAGCTGAATGGTAAATCCCGAACTAAAGTGCGTTCATAGTTGGGCGTCAACAGGGTAACACGACGCAACGCTAGCTGAGAATCTTCTGTGACATCAATAGTCGTCATTCCTGAGGGGGTTTGGTTTGTGGTTTCCAGGACTTCGGCTAAGTCCCCCATCCGTTCAATCCCAGCTGCAAAAGCTGTTAAATTTTCAAACTGACTCACCACCACAGATAAAGCCCCGAAAATCTGACTAAAGGCGATCGCAGCTTGGGTAAATGTCCCAAATTCAGTATCACCCGCAAAGTAAATTGGTGCAATCACCAAATAAGGAAGGGCTGAAACAAAATAATTATAGCTGGTAGTAAAAAAGCCTAAATTCCGTTGCCAATTTATCAACAACTCAAAGTTACGAATGGCTTGTAAAAAACGCTGTTTAAGCTGTAGTATTTCTTCTGTTTCACCTTGGTAAAAAGCGATGGATTCGGCATTATCCCGCACATGAACCAAACCATAACGAAAATCAGCCTCGCGTTTGAGTTGATTAAAATTAATCCCTATTAACCTTTGACCGAGCCAAGCAGTTACCACCGTCCCAAATATAGCATACACAACCAGAGCCAGCGATAGGGAAACAGAAATAGACAATAAAACCCCAGTAAAAGAAATTAAGGTGATAACTGATGTCAGAATCAGTAATGAAAAAGATAGACTAGTCCGGGTAAATGACCTAATATCCTCAGCAATCCGCTGGTCTGGGTTATCAATTTTCTGATTAAAATTAATCTGATAATAAGCGCGATTTTGGAAATATTTATCAAGGAAATGGTTAGTCAACCATTCCCGCCATTGTAAACCCAATTTGTCTTGCAGATAGCCAAACATGACAACAATGGGAGTACCAACGACTAATAGCCCCGCATAAATGGTAATAAATCGCCAAAAAGTTGATGTATCTTGCGTTTGGGGAAAAGTCGCCAAAGCAGTATCAACATTCCGGAAAATAAAGCTAATACTGACATTAATACCATTAACAGCTAGTGCCAATAGTAGCAACAATCCTAGTAATCCCCTAGCTTGCCATTTTTTTTCTGAAAACCAGTAGGGTTTGGCTAGCTTGAGAAATTTTTGCCACAATTGAGGGTCTAATCGTTTTGGTGGGGTTATTGTACTCATTACCAAGTTTAAGAACATCTAATAGTAATTCTGTATGACAATTCGCCAAACTGAAAACCGTAAAACACGCTTAAACACAGATACCCATTTAGATTGTAGTCTGGAGATTTCAAAGTTAAGTGGTACACGCAATTCTTGAGCGATCTGCGTAAACAGGAAATAGCCCTCAAGCTAGGGGAAGGGATGACAATAGAAGCGATCGCGCGAGTTACTGGATTATCTTTAGAAGTAGTACAAAAATTACAGCAAGAATACCAGCCATGATAGAATTTACAGATGTTTGACAACATCTGTAAATTCATCGCGGAAACATTTACCACCGACTTAGCAACATGGCTACTGGGAAAACCTGTAGACTTAACCCAGTTAAGTCCCAAAGAACTATCTAGTGAGCCTATCCGTGCTGATGCTCTGATTTTACTGCAATCAGAGGAGGTAATTCTACATCTAGAATTCCAAACCCAGCCAGATGCGTCCATTCCCTTCCGGATGGCGGATTATCGCCTGCGCGTTTATCGCCGCTTTCCCCAGAAAAGTATGCAGCAAGTAGTGATTTATTTAACAGAGACTAAATCACCAGAGGTATATAAAGACAGATTTGAAATTGACAGCTTACAACATGAATTTAGGGTAATTCGGCTGTGGGAGCAACCAACAGCAGTATTTTTAGGGAGCAGTGGATTACTACCATTTGCAGTGCTAAGTAATACTAATAATCAAGCTACAACATTACAAAGGGTGGCTGATGAAATCAATAAAGTAGCTGACAAGAGAATGCAAAGTAATCTCACAGCATCCACAGCAGTTTTAGCTGGGTTAGTATTAAAGCAAGAAGTGATTCAACGCTTATTACGGCAGGATATTATGCGCGAATCAGTGATTTATCAGTTGATTAGAACTGAAGGGAAACAAGAGGGTATACAACAGGGTATACAACAGGGTATGCAACAGGGTATGCAACAGGGTATACAGGAAGGTAAAAAGCAAATAGCCCTCAACTTGCTAGGGGAAGGGATGACAATAGAAGCGATCGCCCGAGTTACTGGATTATCTGTAGAAGTAGTACAAAAATTACAGCAAGAATACCAGCCATGATAGAATTTGGTGATGTTTGACAATACCTTAGCCAATTTACGAAGGTGAGATGATGATGCTTTAACCATTAACTCCCATTTATCTGATACTTGGCAAAAACAATCATTCCTAAAAATTCCTTTAAGGTTTCCCACAAGGGTTTTTTAATGTATTGACCGTAGGATAAAGCCTTTTTCAGGCTCATGAACTACACACCAATTCCCTATTCCCTATTCCCTGTTCCCTGTTCCCTGTTCCCTGTTCCCTGTTCCCTGTTCCCTCAAACTAAAAAAAATTGTACATCACGAGCATGGGAAATGCTATGAGGGTTTCAGATTCTCAACTATCTTTTAATCGAAACGCTTATGTATGCTTATTTTTGCCAGTTTTGCCGGAAATTATCAAGGCTCTTTTTTTGGCTAAGGTATTGTACATCAGCCCTCTTTTTATACTCTTTTTTTAGCTAAGGTATTGTAAATCATGCGTAATATTTGATATTCTGCCTAGAAGCACATCAATTTCACAATTGTATCGGAAATTGACCTAAACTGCTGCATAGTCCTAAGAGGATGTTTGATAAGTCATGATTACTGTATCAACTATTGTTTGACCCCACCCTCTCCTTGCAAGGGTAGGTTTTTAATATGATCTGTGAAGGCAAGACTAGGAAGACAAGGAAGGAAAGTGGAAAAGGAAGATTTTATACGGACAATGGTCTTTTAAGGGGCTATTTTTCTTACTAAAAATACAGACTTTGTACTGTTTTTCTCCCTTGTCACCTTGTCCACCTTGTCCACCAAGTCTTGTCCTTGTAAGGGGAGGAGACTGGATTTTATTGTTTTTTATGTGTTCCCCAATCCTTCCCAATCCTTCCGGTGTTCCCTGTTCCCTGTTCCCTAATATAAAAATTACCTGTTTAATACTTTCCAAACATCCTCTTATATCCCGAAATTTTTGTAGAAGTTGGGGATATGGAATACATAGGGTTTGCTGAATAATTTTACCAGACCAAAGTACAATCTTTAGGATGTAATATGCCAACTTCTGGCTTAATTCTGATCTGAGGAATCATCTCCATCAACTCTTCTTTTGTATAAGAATTAAAGTCTTCTGGATTGATTTCATTGTATGTAATGTAGCCCCTTTTGGCAGGAATAACTACTTTTTCTAAATACACCTGTTGTATTTCTCTTCTAATTTCTGTAAAGGCATAATTGCTGATTACAAGGTCATAACTGTCTTTGTGCAGTTCATTCATTGTCCTATAAATCAGGGTTGTGTTTAACGGGTAATGATCCAGATATCTTTGCGCTAGTGATAGTACAGGTTTTAAGTCAACTAATGTATAGCTTGTTACATTAAAATAACTGCTGATAATTCTGCACATTCCTCCATAACCAACTCCAATTTCACATATATTAAAGTTGTCTAGCGTCCCAAATTCACATTCTAAATCTGACAGGATTTTGATGTATCGCAGGGTAGGTGGTGCTATTGTACCAATGCCGTCGTAATCAAAAACTTGAGGATTTCCAATCAGATCATTTTTCCGAAATTCATCAATCTTACTCAATACATTATATCCAGACTCTTTGGTTGCTTGCAAATACTCTAAACCTTGATCGAAGGAGTCATGTTCTAATGCGACATTGTATATTTGATTTTGACGAAAACTTCTAAATTTTGAATAGTCCAAACTAGCTTGTAAACAAAATTCAGGATAGTCAAAATTGTCAGTCAGGCTAGTTTTTAAAGCCTTATCTTGGTAAACCATGCTTACTAAATTACTTGTTGATACCTCACTATATCATACACTAAAATTTTCACGCAAGCAGTAGCTTGGCCAATTTACGAGGGTGAGATGATCATGCTTTAACCATTAACTCCCATTTATCTGATACTTGGCAAAAATCATTCCTAAAAATTCCTTTAAGGTTTCCCACAAGGGTTTTTTAATGTATTGACCGTAGGATAAGGGTTTCATATTCTCAACTATCTTTTAATCTAAACGCTTATGTATGCTTATTTTTGCCAGTTTTGCCGGAAATTATCAAGGCTCTTTTTTTGGCTAACGTATTGGTTTGACAACATCTGTAAATTCATCGCGGAAACATTTACCACCGACTTTTGGCTAGGGTGTAGTATACCAGGACAATAACCATATTGCCCTGCTTAGTGTTGATATTTCCGTCAACAAAGCCCATTAATTAGCCTTGGGGCTTTGTCAACGTCGAAAACCATACTCAAGGGTAAAAAACTGCGGCTTCAATTCGGCTAAGGGTTCCCTGAGTTTACTTAGTTCGGCTTCTGGTCCGTGAATTTCCAAACGAGTCAGCTGGGCAATTTTCAGAGCTTCTTCGAGTAAGGAACCAACATTATCAAGATGAGTTAGCAGTCCCTCTGCATCTTCATACCCTTCACGACAGTGAACTTGGTCTTGATCAAAACTAAATCCATAATAGAGACACCTAGATTCCTCACTAGTTTTTTTGACAAACTGCTCACACAAATCCTTGAAAGCGTCTAGCTTACCACTATTAACTTTGAAGTAGGGGACAATGGTACAGCATTTATCTTGAGTGGACATAAATTTCTTGTAGTAATTGTTAACGTGGTTATCTACCTGAAATTACATTTACCACGTCTTTAAGCAAACTTATTTGGTTAAATGCCGATTTTAGATATTTTCCTCTACCTTTGCTATCTCCAATAGTGTTTTTAAAACCGAATCGGGATTAAGACTAATAGAATCAATTCCCTGTTCCACTAAAAACCGGGCAAATTCTGGGTAATCGCTGGGTGCTTGTCCACAAATGCCGATTTTACGGTGCTGTTTTTTAGCGGATTGTATAGCCATTTTCACCATTTCCTTAACTGCTGGGGTGCGCTCATCAAACAAATGTGCTACTAATGCCGAATCTCTATCTAATCCTAGGGTTAGCTGGGTTAAGTCATTGGAACCAATGGAAAAGCCATCAAACACTTGTGCAAACTCCTCAGCCATAATCACATTACTAGGTAACTCACACATAACATAAACCTGTAAGCCATTGGCACCTTGTTTGAGATGATTTTTTGCCATTTCTTCCAACACTAAACGCCCCTCATCGGGAGTGCGACAGAAGGGAATCATGGGGATGACATTAGTCAAACCCATGTCATCTCGTACTCCCTTGATGGCTTGACATTCTAGAGCAAAAGCTTCTCTATAACCCGGGTCATAGTAACGTGATGCACCGCGCCAACCCAGCATGGGGTTTTCTTCCTTGGGTTCAAACTGCTGACCGCCTAAGAGATTAGCATATTCATTGGTCTTGAAATCTGACATTCTGACAATTACTGGCTTGGGATAAAAAGCCGCCGCAATTCTGCTTATACCCTGGGCTAATTTATCGACAAAATATTGGGGTTTGTCTTCGTAAAGGGCGGTAATTTGATTAATTTTGGTTTTGACAAATTCATCTTCTAACTTTTCATAGTGAATCAAGGCCATAGGATGAACTTGGATGTGGTTAGCAATAATAAATTCTGTGCGTGCTAAACCTACGCCATCATTGGGAATTGCAGATAAACTTAATGCTTCTTGGGGGTTACCCACATTCATTAAAATTTGGGTACGGGTGCGGGGTAAGTTTTCTAAAGCAACCTCTTTAATTTCAAAGGGTAACAAGCCATGATAAACTTTACCTTCATCACCCTCGGCGCAAGAGATGGTGACTTCTTCACCGGTTTTTAATACTTTTGTAGCATTGCCACATCCCACAATTGCGGGTACTCCCAATTCTCGAGCAATAATGGCCGCATGACAGGTGCGCCCACCAGCATTAGTAATAATCGCCCCGGCGCGTTTCATAATTGGTTCCCAGTCTGGGTCTGTTCTCTCTGTTACTAATATGTCTCCTGGTTCAAACTGTTCAATCTTATTGACATTTAAAATTAGCTTAACTTTACCTTGAGCAATGGCTTCGCCAATGGCGCGACCAGTCACTAGGGGTTGGGGTGCGTTGGCTTGTTTATCGGTTGTGAGTAAATGATAGCTGCGTAATATATTCCCTGTTTTCTGTGATTGGACTGTTTCGGGACGGGCTTGGACAATGAATAATTGATTAGTAATACCATCTTTAGCCCATTCAATATCCATGGGGGAGTAATTACCGTTGGCTTGGGTATAGTGGTCTTCTATTAAACAAGCCCAATGTGCCAGTTGGAGAATTTCGCTATCACTGAGGGCAAATTTACCTTGTTCTGTTTCCGGGACTGGGACATTTTTTGTATGTTTTGAGCCATCATCATAAATCATTTTTAGCTCTTTGCTGCCCAATTTCTTATCGATGATGGGGCGAAAACCTGCTTTTAATGTCGGTTTAAATACGTAGTATTCATCGGGGTTGACGGTTCCTTGAACTACGTTCTCTCCTAAACCGTAGGCGGCGTTAATTAGTGCTGCATCTTTAAACCCGGTTTCGGTGTCAATGGAGAACATCACCCCGGAGGTGGCTAGGTCGGAACGAACCATTTTTTGAACGCCGACGGTGAGGGCAATGCTAAAGTGGTCAAATCCCTTGGTGTGGCGATAGGAAATGGCGCGATCTGTAAATAGGGATGCAAAGCAACGATGACAAGCTGCTAGGACTCCCTCTACACCGACAACATTTAAGTAGCTTTCTTGCTGTCCTGCAAAACTAGCGTCGGGAAGGTCTTCGGCAGTGGCGCTAGAACGGACTGCTACATCTGTGGCTGTGTGATATTTCTCACATAATTTTAGGTAGGCGGTGGCGATCGCATCCCGTAAGTCTTGAGTAAACGGTGTTTCCATGACTAGCAATCGGGCTTTTTTGCCTCGTGCTTTTAAATTTGTGACATCTTCAACATCCAAGTCAGCAAACAGTTGGCGTAATTTGGCTTCTAACCCTGCTGAGGCGATGAAATAGCGATAAGCATAGGCGGTGGTAGCAAATCCCGTGGGGACGTTTACCCCTTGATGTGTCAGTTGTTGAATCATTTCTCCCAGTGAGGCATTTTTCCCACCCACTAGGGGTATATCACTAATACCAATTTCATCAAACCAGAGAATGAGCGATCGCGCTTTATCAGATTGAAAACCTGTATTCTGAGATACTGTAACCATCTGTATTACCTCTCAAGTAGACGCTTTGGTTGTCAGTAATTCTTAAAATATTTTTCCCATGTCTAATTTTATCCTTAAAACTTGAGATTGTGCTATTAAATGCAACAATATAGTTAGAAAAATTAAATTTTCGAGATCATAACTAGAGCACAATCCCAGATTGATCACACAATGGCACAACTAGAAAGACTACTACAAATGGCCGAAGATGAACTGACTCAATACAGTACTGATGCCCGCAAAATTGAAAAAATGCGCCGTAAAATCGGTCTGTCTGTATCGGTAGTGGAACAGAGGCAAGTCAAAGCTGAACTATTAGCTACCATGAAACCTAGTATTATTACTAATCTAGTGGAAGAACAAAGGCAAGCAGTAGCTTTACCATTTTGGGGTATTGCAGGGTTAGGTTTGTTATTCGGAATTTCCGTCAATCAACCGGTGCTTTTATTAGCAGGTGTGCTGGGGAGTGTAGCGGCTTTCCGAATCCAAAAGTGGGGATGGCAATTACAAGCGAAGCGTTTATTATTACAAACTCTCGAAGATATTGAGGCGCGGGTGTCCCCACCCAGAAACTAAAGCCGAGCCGTCCGTACACCTTCGTAATTATCATGTATTATTAACAATAATATGAAGGTAACATCTTGCTCATGGTATAGAAATCTATTGCTAGCTGGTTAAAAATTCTAACCATAGATGAAATTAATTTACCAGATCATTCCAGCAAAAGATAATTACTGCTATGGTAATTGAATTGTAGATTAATTGTAGAGTAAATATTAAGGATAAAATATTTAAGAATCCCAGGGTTAAACAAAACACCAATATTACTATATATGCCGTGGATCTTAGTATGACGGAAATTTAGGATCAGGCCAATCAGGAGTTTGACAAAGATGGTAGGCTTAATTGGCACTCTTTGTTACTCATGAGATATCCAGTTAACTAAACAATAGCGAATCCTTGGTACAAGAGGTTAGCTAAATTACAAAAGTGACCATTGTTACTTTCAATATGCTAGTACTACTCAAAAGAGAGGAGGTAGTAATTATGACTAAATATGACCAGATTTTTAATTCTACAAAGACCACCAAAGAATCACTGACTCCAGAAGAAGCAGTAGCAGCGATGGCAGTGGTGACAGAAATTGCTCATTATTCCGTAGAGGAAGCGGATGCAGGAGTTTTAGCGAGTATCCTTTGGGACCTTGAAGTTTTTGAGGAATACTCAGAAGATGGAATTGCCCAAATAGTTCATAGACTCATAGACATTGCCGCAAATGAGGGACTGGGAAGCCTATTTAATGTTGCTAGTAAAAGCCTTACCCTGGAACTAGTGCTAGATGCTTTTGCTGTGGGGGTAATGGTGATTATAGATGAAGACGATTTAATTATCCCCAAAGACAAACAGCCGTATCTCAAGCAATTACAGAAAGCCTTAGACTTGGAAGATGAAGAAGCCTATGAAATTATACAAGAAGTAATTGCTGCCTATCAAGAAGGAGAAGAAGCACTTTACCTACAAGACGAAAACGACATAATCATAGACAGAGATTATGGCGAAGATGTATATGAATCGCCCTCTGGTAATTTTTCAGTTCCCATTCCTGTTGACCCACAGCAGGGAGGTCAGGTAAAAAGTGAAGACGGGGTGGTAGGCTTTTTTGATAGTTTCGGTACTATGCTGAGAATTGATCATTACCCCATATCCTCAGAACAACTAGAACAGGTAGAATCTATTGGGCAGGAAGAATATTTGCAGTCAATTTTGCTCAACAAGTATGTTCCAGAAGTAATTTTTACTAATCTGCCCAAGGCAGAAGTCATATATACTGAGTATTTAAAAAACGCTATTGAAGGTTCTTTCTTTGCGTTAATTGATATGCCCCAGGGGTCAACAATTTCCCAAGCACAAAATAACGGTAATACCAGCAGACTAGACGCATACCGAGGGCTTTTAGCATTTATGCATTCTAACTATTTATATATAGTTAGCAGTCAGGAAAGCTTTGATAGGGGTGAAAAACCCAGTTCTATTAAAGAAGGAGCCGAGGAGATTAAGGAGAGTATTTTGGATTTTGTGGAAACTATAGACTTCATCGAAACCGATTAAAACTTCAAAGGGGGTGAAAAACCCCCTTCTAGCTTAATTCTCTAGGCCAATTAAATGAAATCTGGTGGAAATAAGAGTGTTAGAACTCTTGTGGGGAGAGCGTTGCTATAACGCAACCTTAAACTTTAAATTTAAAATTTAAAATTTAAAATTTAAAATTTAAGTTTTAGTTGATAAATCATCTCTGAGTAATGAATTAAATCCTAACTATTAAGCGCCGCAGCAAATCCAAAGCTGTATTAGCACTGACATGACGAATTAAAGCACGTCCCCGCATCGCTCCAAAGCGATACTCAAAGCTAGTCACTTCATCCTGCTGTCCGGCTAAACCGATGTAAACTAAACCCACGGGCTT
Organism: Anabaena sp. CS-542/02; assembly: GCF_028331085.1. Classification (NCBI taxonomy): domain Bacteria; kingdom Bacillati; phylum Cyanobacteriota; class Cyanophyceae; order Nostocales; family Nostocaceae; genus Anabaena; species Anabaena sp. CS-542/02. The sequence goes on along the minus strand of NZ_JAQMTM010000086.1, from coordinate 25,362 downwards.
AGTATCAGTTCCTCCAGTGGGGCCAGCAATACCAGTAATACTTAATCCCCAGGTAGTTGACAGGCGGTTTTTCACCCCCATAGCCATTTGTTCAGCAACAGTAGCACTGACAGCGCCAAATTTATCTAAATCCTCTGGGTTCACTCCCAGTAACTTGACCTTGGCGGAGTTATCATAAGCAATTACCCCACCGCAAAAGTAATCAGAACTACCGGAAATATCCGTTAACACTTGTCCCAGTCCTCCACCTGTACAGGACTCGGCTACGGAAATAGTCTGAGTATTAATACGCAATAAGTTACCAACAACAGCCGCTAAAGTATCATTGTTGCTACCGTAGTAATCTAACCCAGCAATGTCTTTTAGCTGTTTCTCCACAGGGCTAATTAAAGCCTCTGCGGCTTCTTTTGTGGTGGCTTTGGCGGAAATGCGTAATCTGACTTCGCCTTTACCTGCGTAAGGGGCGACGGTGGGGTTAGGTAAGTTAAAATACGGGGCAACTTTTTCTGCTAGAGCTGATTCACCAATACCCCAGAACTTTAAACTGCGGCTGTAAATAATTTCTTTTCCCCAACCTTGATTTTTTAGAAAAGGTACTGCTGTTTCTGACCACATCTGATGCATTTCTGAGGGAACCCCAGGAAAGGTGAAAATAGTGACATTAGGGCGGGGTTGCCAAATAATCCCCGGTGCTGTACCACTGGGATTAGGTAAAATTTCTGCACCTTGGGGAATTAATGCTTGTTTGCGGTTGGTGGGGCTCATGACCCGACCTCGTTGGGCGAATTTATCGGTAATGTCTGCAATGATTTCTGGATGTTCTATCAAAGGAACGCCAAAAAAATCGGCGATGGTTTCACAGGTGAGGTCGTCGGGTGTGGGACCTAACCCACCCGTGAAAATCAGAATTTGCGCCCTTGATATGGCAATTTCTATGACTTTTTTGACTCTTTCTGGGTTATCGCCTACTACTGTTTGATAGTAGTGGGGTATTCCTAGTTGGGCTAGTTGTTGGGCTATATATTGGGAGTTACTATTCAGGATGTCCCCTAGGAGTAGTTCTGTACCAACACAAATAATTTCTGCACTCATGGAGGTGAATGGGGTTAAAGAGAGGTTTTTTTAGGTCAAGTCGCAAAGGCGCAAAGGTATCGGGAGTTCAAGGTTTGATTTTTTATCCCCTCTGTTTTTGGCGGCTTTCTCAACCGATACAACTTCTACCTTTGCGCGAATTTAACTAAGCTAAGGCTGGTACGGGAATGTGCAGATGTGGGTACAAGGGGAAGCGATCGCACAATGCCGCTACCCGTTGGCGACAATCTTGTGTTACTGTCTCAGAACCGGGAGAAAGTAGTCTATCAGCGATAATGTTACCAATCTCGGTAAATTCTGCGATCCCCATACCCCGTGTAGTCATAGCTGGGGAACCCAATCTTAGACCACTAGTAACAAATGGTGATTGTGGGTCAAAGGGAACTGTATTCTTATTGGCGGTAATATTTACCTCACTCACGAGTTGATCAGCTTGTTTACCTGTGAGTCCAATATTCTGTAAATCTACTAGCATTAAATGGTTATCTGTCCCATTAGACACCAGCTTTAACCCACGGGTTTGCAGTTGACTAGCCAAAGCCCGGGCATTATCAATTACTTGAGCCGAATACTGTTGAAAATCTGGTTTTAGTGCTTCCCCAAAAGCCACTGCCTTACCTGCGATGACGTGTTCTAGGGGTCCGCCTTGGCTACCGGGAAAAACTGACTTATCTAGCTTCTTACCCAACTCAGCATCCCGGGTCAAAATCAAACCACCACGGGGACCGCGGAGAGTTTTATGGGTCGTGGTTGTCACTACATCACAGAAAGGAATCGGGTTTGGGTGCAGACCGCTAGCCACTAACCCGGCAATATGGGCAATATCTGCTAGTAAGTAAGCCCCTACTTCATCCGCAATGCTGCGGAACTTTTCAAAGTCAATCACCCGGGGATAAGCCGAGTATCCGCATATTATGAGCTTAGGGCGCTCCCTTAGCGCCTGCTCGCGGATTTGTTCGTAGTCTAGTTGTTGTGTTTCTTGACTAACACCATAGTGGCAAACTTGGAACCACTTTCCGGAAACATTTACCGGCGAACCGTGGGTCAGATGTCCACCGTGGGACAAATCCATCCCCATTATTTTATCACCTGGTTGCAGTAATGTCAAGAAAACTGCAAAATTTGCCTGAGCGCCGGAATGGGGTTGGACATTAGCATGAGCCGCACCAAATAGCTCTTTAGCTCGGTCGATGGCTATTTGTTCGATTTGATCAACAAATTCACAACCGCCATAATAACGTTTACTTGGTAAACCTTCGGCATATTTATTAGTCAATACTGAACCTTGAGCCGCTAGTACAGCAGCTGAGGTAAAGTTTTCACTAGCAATTAATTCTAGGTGCTGGCGTTGACGCTGTAGCTCTTGGTTAATTAACTCAGCGATGGCGGGATCGGAGTTAGCCAAAATTTCGGAATTGGTTTTAGTCACTTAAAGTTATCCTTGGTAGAAATTTGCCAAACAATCTGTTTCTAGTTCCTGTGGAGGAGGGGTGAGGGCGTGTTTACCCCGGTACACTGAGGAGAAAACCCATAGCTGTTTCCTGAATCTCAAATTTTACCTTTCATGGGGAATAGGTTATTTTACCTTTCGTTACATACTTTGGTTTTTTAGGTCGTTATACATACAATAAATTAAAGTTCACCGGATTTTTGAGTGCGATCGCGATTTTTTATGAGGTGAGCCATTGTTAGCATTTTGGAATCGGATGCGATGTTAGTCATTTTAATGGATAATCAAATCCTTGCTCCTGGGAAAGTTTGCCAATCTTGTTTACTGGCTGACGGTAGCGGTCAACCCCGTTGGTATGGCGGTCAACTGCGATGTGGTCAAGCTATTCACAAACTGGCGGCACAGCAAGCACAGCAATATGAATGTATGATGGGTTTCCGGATTGCCGATATTGAATAATCAGATTTTGCCGCTAGACTACATAACTGCGTTATCCTAGGCTCAAGTAACTATTGAAATTTAGCCATAGGAGAACCCACAATGACTTGGCGCGGGTCTACAACGGTTCCTGACCGGATTTTTGCTTGTTTACCTTATTTACTCCCCCTGGTTGAAAGTCTCAGCTTTGGTAGCTTTTTGTTTGGACAGTTTCCTGTACTAAAATTGCTGTTTATCCCTTTGAGTCCCATAGTAGCAATTTATGGCAGTATTCCCTTTGCTAGTCTGATTATTTTCTTGGCTTTGTTTGCCCTGGTAATCAGAAACGAAAAAATAAATCACTTTATTCGTTTCAATGCTATGCAAGCAATTCTTCTGAGCATTGTTTTATTTTTGTGTTCCATCCTACTGGAAGTTGTGGGTTTGGTTCCTGGTGCTGGCTTGGCCACAGAAACCCTCACAAACACCATCTTTATCGGCATATTAGCAGCATTTGTATATTCTGTAGCCCAATCCTTGTTGGGGCGTTATGCAGAAATTCCCGCTATTTCCGATGCAGTGCATATGCAAATACGGTAAGTGTTAACGTTTGGTGACTGTGTTCTCTAGGCGACCAATGCCTTCAATTTCTACCCGAATGCGATCGCCGATGTGTAATTGTCCTACACCAAATGGAGTACCGGTGAGCACTATATCCCCTGGTAGTAGTGTCATCACCTGACTAATGTAGGAAACTAGGAGATCAGGGGGAAATACCATCTCATCAATACAAGCAGATTGTACAGGAGTGCGATCGTCATTCAAGAAAGTCTGTAACCTCGCCCCGGGATTTACTTCGCGCACAATCCAAGGACCTAGGGGACAGAAGGTATCAAAACCCTTGGCGCGAGTCCATTGGCCATCCTGTTGTTGTAAATCCCGTGCCGTGACATCGTTAGCGATCGTATAGCCCCAAATTTTAGTTTGGGCTTCTTCTGGTGTGCAGTCACAAGTGCGATCGCCAATTACTAGTGCTAGCTCACCCTCGTAGTCCACCCGATGGGACTGGGGAGGATACTTAATCTGTGTTTCCGTAGGAATAATAGACGTTGATGGCTTGAGAAATATTAATGGTTCTTTGGGGACTGTAGATCCCATTTCCTGAGCATGGTCTGCATAATTCTTGCCTACCGCCACTACTTTTGAGGGCGCACATGGGGTGAGAATTTGATAGTTTTCCGGTTTGAGAATTAAATCTGTGGGTTGTCCTTCTAACCAAGGTGGAGCATCTAACACCTGCACGCTCAGGGATAGTTGTAGCAATCCATAGTAAATCTTGCCTTCTAGATTTTGAACTCGCACATAGCGCTGCGCCATAAATTTGATTAATATCCTTTTGTTTGCGATTACCAGCTGCTTTAGATTTTAGATTGGATCTAAAATCTAAAATCTAAAAATTGGCGCATTTGGCTCATGATTTTGATGAAAAACTGATAAGATTATAGTTCCTTGTTGCTGAGATGTTGGTAATTATTAGTATCATTTGTGATATTCATGTATCAAATCACATCAGCAGCCCTTTGTCCATAAGGTGACTGAAAATCATGTCCATAGTTTACGAAACAATTTACATTCTCCGTCCAGACCTAGGAGATGAACAGGTAGAGCAAGCAATTGCTAAATACCAAAACTTGCTGACTGAACAAGGTGCTGAAAACATCGAAATTCAAAACCGTGGTAAACGTCGCCTAGCTTATGAAATTAAAAAGCATCGGGATGGCATTTATGTTCAAATGAACTACACAGGTCCGGGAAATGCCATCGCTGTTATGGAACGTGCTATGCGTTTGAGTGAAGAAGTAATTCGTTACTTGACCATTAAGCAGGAACTACCAAAGGAAACAGCAGAAGCAGAAGCAGAACAGACAGAAGCTGTTGCTGTCTAACAAGGCTATGATTTACGCAACTGACATATTAGTAGAGTGGGTCAGATATCAAAAATCTCTTGATTCACAGAATTTATGCAGTCTGACGCACCCTACAACAAATATTTAATGTCACACTTGCGTAGTTTATTCCTTGAAAACAAGAATCCCCGAGTTTTTAATTCGGGGAATTCCAACAGTACAATCTCACCGAAGGTGAGTAGTATATCAAGCCACCACTAGATTTTTATCATGACTGTGAGTGAAAATATCCTCATAAGTATCAAAAATTTCAAATACTGAGTCCAGCTGTGTTAGCTCCAAAATCAATCTCACCGGAGCTTGTACGTTACACAAAACTAGACGACAATTATTTTCACGCGCAGAAGTTAGTCCATTGATGAGGGGGACTAATCCTGAACTGTCCATGAAATCTACTTCTGACATATCAAGAACCCAGAGTTGATGAGGCCGGGGTACCACTTCAAGCATCTGTTTGCTAAAAGCCATTCCACCTTGCAAGTCTATACTGCCGTGGGGCTTAAATAAAACTACTTGATCTTGTGAGATAATCATGAATTTAACAAACTAGTTGGAACACGTGACAGAACAGAAATTTGACATCAATACTGATTCGGTTTCAACGACAAAATCACTGTTTTATCTTTAAAATTAGGCACTTACTGCAGTCTTGTGATTGAGACGGGTTATTTCAGTAATGAAACCGTATAATTTATTATTAATAATATAACTATACGCATGATTGTCTCCTAATTTCGGTATCAAGAGTATCTTTTACCATATCTTTATATCTTACCATACCATTGATAAATATTTAATAAAAACCGCTAAATAAAGTTGCATATATATATTTAATGCTACAGGATGGAGTCAAGGTTTACAGAGACAAGTAAATCTGCATCCGAAAACCTGCTTGACAAGTGGCAATCTGGAAATTTCAATTGTGGAAGCAGCTTGATTGACACCTCAGCCATAGAAGCGCCAAGATATATAAAAGGTAAAAAATTGTAAAGGCGGCGGTGCGGGATGTCTGTTGATCTGATTTCACTAGAAAACATCCAGGAATTTGCTCACCAGTATGGTTACTGGGCAATTTTTTGGGGAATTTTGCTAGAAAATTTGGGCATTCCTCTTCCAGGTGAAACCGTAACCCTAGTGGGCGGGTTTCTCTCCGGTAGTGAGGAACTAAACTATTGGTTAGTTCTTAGTGATGCCGTTGCAGGTGCTGTCATTGGTGGTGCTTGCGGCTATTGGATTGGTAAATTGGGCGGCTGGCCTTTTCTAGTAAAAATAGGTAAACTCTTTCGGATTTCCGATGAGCGTTTATTGAATATTAAAGATCAATTTAGTGAAAATGCTACTAAAGCCGTATTTTTTGGGCGTTTTTTCGCATTGTTACGGATTTTTGCCGCACCACTGGCTGGTATAGCCGAAATGCCTTTCAGAAAATTCTTTTTGTACAACTTAGCAGGAGCCACCGCCTGGGCCAGTCTCATGGTAACCTTAGCTTTCTTTGCTGGTAGAGTTGTCTCCCTAGAACAACTAGTTGCTTGGGTGAGTCAATTTGCGATCGCCGCCTTACTAATCCTTGTTACCTTAATTGTCATACCCATCTGGTTAGAATCCCGCCAGGTCAAAGGCGCAGCCGGTGAGTAAGTAAAACGGGGACTACAGTCCCCACATACCCTCAGATTAAGATTGAGAAGCCCAAATGCGAGTGGGTAAGCCCCAAACGTAAATAAACCCTTCAGCTGCTTTGTGGTCAAACTGGTCTTCAGAACCATAAGTTGCTAAATCGGGGCTATAGAGTGAATGGTCACTCCAACGTCCGACAATGGTGGCGCTACCTTTAAACAGTTTGACTCGCACAGTTCCCATAACTCGTTCCTGTGTCTTTTGAATAAAAGCATCTAGTGCGCCTTTGAGGGGGCTGTACCACAGACCGTTATAAACAATTTGGGTGTAAGTCTCTTCAATACCTCGCTTGTAGTGGCTGACATCTGCTGTTAGAGTCAGACTTTCTAAATCCCGGTGTGCCTGAATTAACACTAGCATCGCCGGCGATTCGTAGATTTCCCGGGACTTAATCCCCACTAAGCGGTTTTCAATCATATCTATCCGGCCAATACCGTGATTTCCTACTACCTGATTGAGCTGTTCAATTAACTGCACTGGGTTTTTAGGTGTACCGTTGAGGCTGGTGGGAATACCGCGGGTAAAACCAATTTCAATGTACTCCGCTTCATTCGGCGTGTCAGCGATCGCCTTAGTCATTTCATAAATTTCAGCTGGTGGTTCCGCCGCTGGATCTTCCAGTACCCCAGCTTCGATACTACGACCAAGTAAATTTTTATCAATGCTGTAGGGGGAGGACTTTTTCACCGGTGAGGGGATACCAAATTCCTCACCATAAGCGATGGTTTGCTCGCGACTCATTCCCCATTCTCTCGCTGGTGCAAGGATCTTCAATTTGGGGTCAAGTGCAGCACAAGAGACATCAAAGCGCACCTGATCATTACCCTTACCAGTGCAACCATGAGCGATCGCATCAGCACCATATTTATGAGCAGTTTCTACTAATATTTTGGCAATTAACGGGCGAGCCAGAGCAGTCCCCAAAGGATAACGATTTTCATAGAGGGCGTTGGCCTGAATGGCCGCAAAGGCATAATCTTTAACGAAACTGTCTTTCACATCAGCCACCAATGACTCACTAGCACCGGATTTGAGCGCTTTTTCTCGTATTGGCTCTAATTCATCTCCCTGACCTAAATCTGCTGCGAGGGTAATCACCTCCTCCACACCCCACTCATTTTTCAGGTAGGGAATACAAACAGAGGTATCCACCCCCCCAGAATATGCCAAAACAACCTTTTTAGCGCGACCCATTGGTTTCTCCAGTTAGAAAAACAAAGAATGAGTCATCATTATAAGGTATGTAGGGTTTAAAAATTCCCTCTGAGAAACAGAGTAAATACATTCTCGTTGATTTTCAATTCCTGTCCATTGTTATCTGTGCCAAAGTCGTACTCATTATTACTCCAGGATAGGTTAAATGTGGGACTACTCTGATTGTTACCCATTCTCCATCTAGCTCCCGCACCATAAACAGCACGAGCGGCATTTTCATTCACGGGATTATAATAGGCGGAAAATGACAAATTCTGGCTAAATTGAATACCTGCACTTGTCAGCAAAGTATTTTTAATTGCATCCGGTAAAACATCCCCAAAATAGTTAGTTAAACCGAACCAAATATTACCTAAATTAGCCCTAGCTCTCAGGTTAATAGAATTTACAAAGTCATTGGATCGAGTTTCCCTGTCAAAAGCATAATTAACCCCCGTAGAGATGACTAAATTACTATTCCGATTCCAGGGGATAACTTTATCAATACTACCTGTAACTTGACTGTAATTATCAATATCTGGATTAACATAACCAATTATAGCTGCAGAAAAACGCCATCTGTCGGCAGTATTTTTCGTATAATCTAGACCGCTGTAAGCTTGAATTTGTTCTGCGCCGATCACACCTGTATAATATCTCAAAACATCCTGAGTACCTGTAATATTACCAGTGAAACTCAAATGTGGTGCATATACTGTTTCTTGTTTATATTTGCTAGATGTGACACTATTCGCCTCTTGATTAAAAAGAGTCACATAAACTTGAGCATAAAAATTTGGTACGTTTATGGGGGAAAAATTTTGATTATTAATATTAGCTCTAAAATCTATATTAGACTCAGATCCCCCTTCTGATCCCTGAGAGGATAATATTTTCAGGTTACCAATATCTTCAAACCGAGTACTAACACCAGAACTACGTTGGATAGTGGGTGACGCACCTACCCAAATACCATTAAAACTAGCAGCAGGTACTTGTGATAAACTTGTCAATCCTGGGGGAATACTCTCGGCTCTAGCAATTCCGCCATGATAAGCAGTTAAACTATTAGCAGGAATTCTTACGTTATTAGCAGCTAAAAACAAATTTCTGTTAACAGTCCTCCTCCCAGAAGGTTTGTGATGATTATCCCCAGGTGAAGCTAAATTGTTTTTCCCACTTGAGTTAAATCTGGTTTCTGAACTAGCTATATTGGGTACAATATCAGGTAACACAGTATATCCCAATTGCAAAGCTGTATTCAAGAAAGTATTATCATCATTTAAAATGAAGCTAAAGCCTCTGACAGTCCTACCCATGACAGCTTCCCTGTCATTGACTTTGACAATCTGCCTGACTCTAGAATAACTGGCAACTGGAGCATTTTCAACTTCTTCTTTTCTGATGATTGATATTTGGTCACCATTGCTATTACCAATGAATGCACCGGTGTTCGGTATTAACAAATCTATAGCAATTTGTTGACCATTCTCTACACCTGATTGAAATTGCGGTTTTCTGATTTCTTCTGCTGTTGTTGTGGCTACTATATCCCCCAGTGTTGCAGTTTGGGAAATTCTAAATGGTAGTAGAGTATCAGAGTTAATATTCCCAGATTGTAAAGCCGGAATATATGTACATATTTGCTCCGGGTTAGTCCCAGGAAAAATACATGAACCTGTCATACTTAATTGCAGGTTTGTACCCAACACAGTTTGTGGTTGTTTAAAGCTAACAGTAACTTCTCTAGTTTGTCTGGTGGTTTGCAGTTGTAAATATTCTCCTATTTGGTCTACAGTCAAGATATTATTTGTTGTTAAGTTTTCCTTGACTGTTCCGTTCAGCTTGACAATTCCATTTATAATAAAAATATTATTGGTGGTATTATTAAAATTGTAACCTAAATTTAATTGTCTCTCAGTTAAGTGATCAATAAATAGACCATTGATAGGTAAGGTAGTTGTGCGGGGGTGGATTTTTCGCTGATCAGCAATCCTCGGAGGAATGATATATTCTTGATTATCCCCTGGGAGTGGTTTTTCTGTTCCTGATTTTCCCTTACTCTCTAATTCATCAACTCTTGTATTCCTCATAGGTGTACAAGAAACAATTATAGAATTACTTGTGGCTAATTCCCTGACTGCGGTAAATTCTCCTTGTTCACCATGACTCGAAGGACAAAGGGGAAACCGAGAATTAGCTTTTACTAAATCGGTTACCTTTAGCTGGTTGATCACACCAGAGGCCGATCTTGATTCCCGATGATTGAATATTGTCTTTTCTAACTCAGAGATTGGAATAATTTCTAATTGGCTATTGCTTGGATTTGTAGGTATTTCAGCAACTGCTGCTTTAGCCAATAATATTATTGCTGAACTCAAAAAAAAACTAATTGTCAACTTTAAGTTTTTGTAGTGCAGAATCGGCATAAATATTTTTTCCCAGTCCTGAAATAATCATCAAGTCTGGTTAAAAGATTATCATAGGGATTTATGGTTTGTATTTTTCTTCTCACGTAAAAAAAAGTTAGGGCTGAAAGAATGGGATGACGGTATCAATTTAACTGCCCCTATTGATAATTTTAAGTTCTTGACACCCTAACCATTTTTTTTAAATAAAAGCGCCACCATCCGAGATTACTTAAAATCCAGTTTCTATGGTTCCAATGGGAAGTTCTGTAAAGGTAGCAATGCTGTTAGCTTGGGCGGTTTCTAAAGCAGAATCAACACCACCTGTCATGGTAACATTGTTGTAAAATTCGCTCTCAGACTGACCACCTTCACTGAAGGTATAATTACCTGTATCGCTGATGATTTCAATCACGCCAGCGCTTCCTAAAGCAGTTGCGGAAATCACACCAAAGTTAGAGGTGGCTAAAGCAGCAGCATCGTTTTTACCAATAGCTCCAGCAGCAGTCATTTCAACTACTAAACCATTTTCGTCAAGTGTAGCTGCTACAGCTCCAGCAGCAGCGCCTTCCCCAGCAGAGGCGATAGAACCAAAGCCAAATACACTAGCGGAAACTGCAACTAAGGCGATCGCTACTTGTTTGTGGAATTTCATCAACTTGCACTCCTCTTATTTCAACTTTGATCTACTTGCAATGTATGCACATTAACGTCTGTAGTTTGCTAATTTTCACTATTAGTTACTTTTAGTACCACAGGGTTAGCTCACAAAATTTGATCAATTTTGTGTATGACTACCATCATCACTATTTAGGATCTGATTAAAAAAGAGGTTATACTTTAGCTTACTTAAGGTTAATTTTAAGTTAAGTTTTTCCTTGCATAAATCTTATGACAGAGATAGATACATTATGCCAAAGCAATTACTTGGTCAAGTAATTATCAATTAAGTCGAAGCTAGGCTGATTGTGAGAGATAATAATCTTTAGTTAACCATTACTTAAAGTAATGACAACTTCTAAATGTTATGTCAATCAATATCTTGTAAATACGGCTAATAAAGTATGATAGAAGAAGGCTTTGCCTGGAGCGATAATTAAATGTGCGTGAATTGAGCTATAGAGACCTTCCATGAAGGTCTCTACATTCTTTGCATGAATCAATAATAAATCAAAACTAATTATATGCCCTGCGACTTTATAATATAAAACGTAAAAACTTGGGTTAATTGTAAATTAATAATAGAGAAAACTTATTTATATAGAAGTTTAAGATTTATAAAATAAATAATACAGCAGATTGCACCTTCTGGGAATCCAGGATCAAAAAACAAAAATAGGGGTGTATTGCGATTAACACCCCCTAGTGTTTCAATTGATAAATTAGCGTTGAGCAGTTAGTAATCGATTTCCTTGAGGTTATGTGCCTCATCCATGGCTACATCTAGGAAGGTACCAGTCTTACCATGTACCTGAGTTCTAAAAATGTAGTCCTTCTTAGACTCATAAGGTAACTGTACCTTGAGGATATACTCAGCATCTGGTAAATTGTTAAACCAGAAATTACCTTGTTCATCAGTGCGAGTAGTCTGGGGAGGTAGGGTATTGATGCTAACTTTAGCGTTGTGTACCAAGTCTTTACCTGGTATACCGTTCCACAGATGTGTATCCGCGAGCTTACCGTAAATGACGCTATCCCCTTGGGGTGCGTTCCACAAACCCATAGCAGGTGGCTGAATAGCGATCGCCGCCATTGCAGTTACCATCACCAACAAACCACCCAGAAATCGTCGCACTTGCTTGACTCGCAATTTCCCAACTTGATTCCGCAAGAGTTTCAACATATTTGATACCTGACAATTTAGTTAAATTAACGAAGTGGACGCACAGGACGCACAGGACGCACAGGACGAATTGAGCGAATGGGGGGAGTGGGTCTCACATCGCTTAACAACTGAGCTAAGTCATTGCGATCGCGAACACCAGAAATAGCCGCCCCCATGCGCTGGAAGACTTCGATATTATCGATCACACCGTTAAATAATCTGCTACCAGGTCCCTCTGAGGCGATAGCCACATCATCAGCGGTGTGGTTAGCAACCGTAGTGGCGCGTTGCAAGTCAGCAGTAAGCAGTAATCCATCGGGGTCACGCAGAGGATTAACTTGAGTACCATCCACCCCGGTAGCTGGATTGCGGTTGAGGTCATCGGTCAAAAAGTCAGTGCGGAACACCGGACGAGCGGAAACACCAATAGCTAACTTGCTGCTGGGAGTCGCATCATCAGGGAAACCGTTGCGATCAGCATCCACATAGTTAGTAAAACCAGCATTACCAAAGGAACGCATAGCATCTCTCAGGTCTACTCTACCTTCGCGGATAGCAACGCTATCCACAGTACCAGCAACGGTTTGACCTTGGGCGTGGTCAGAAGTTACCACTAACAGGGTATTACCTGAGCGTCTAGCATATTCCCTACCGCGACCTACAGCTTCATCCAGCGCCAAAACTTCGTACAATGTGCGGTCAGTATCCAGAGGATGGGCTAATTTGTCAACTTGAGAAGATTCTACAAGCAAAATCCAGCCTTCGGGATGCAGTTGATCCAAAACGGCAATCGCCTTTTGGTGCATTTGTGCCAGAGTAGGTATACTAGCAAATTCTGGGGGGATAGGGGGATCAAGTTGACTAGCACCCCGTCCTTCAATTGTCGCCCGACCTCTAGCAATTAACAGGTCTAGTTCCGAAGGAATATTAGAAGCTCCCAAAGCCGAACCCTGACGGAAATCTCCCAAAAATAGGCCTAAAATAGGGCGATTGTTGGGGGCGCTATTTAACTGGTTAACATCTTTGACAATGCTGTAACCTAAATTTGTAGCCACTTCCGTTAGGTCTTTGCCATCCTGGCGGAATGCAGTATCTTTAAATTCAGCAATCCGTGATTGGGGTACATAGTTCCGTGCGCCGGGTCCTAAAATCACATCCACAGGTTGGGCTAGTTCCTTCCAACCCTGGTAGCCAGTCGCAGGTAGTGAGTATCCATCGTCACTAAAGAAGTCTAAATAAGTTTGAGCGATCGCCGGGTTTTGAGCGCGAGCGATAATATTAGTACCAAATGCTCCCGGTGTAGCGTCGGTGGTGAACGCAGTGGTAACTAACCCAATTCCCCAGTTGTATTTCCGCTTCATGTACTGAGGTAGAGTTTCCGCACGGGGATTGTCAAAGGGATTCCCGGGGGTATTATCCGGGAAAGCGTTCATCGCATTATTGACGGTTTTAGTCCCCGAAGCCCAAGCTGCCGCAGTATTGGCAGAGTCAGGGATAATACTATTTAAAGAATGGGTAGATACTAAACCTAATTCTGGCATCTGCTCAATTTGCAAATAACCACCAGGTTGACCATCCTTAACTCCATATTCCATGATCCGGGCTGCAGTGCGCAGAGGAACCCCCATACCATCACCGACGTAGAAGATAATTCGGTTGAGGTTTCCGCTGGTTTGGAAGCGCTGCACCTTGTAGGTGTTACGGGCGAAAACATCTCTACCATCAATATTGACCGTAGCCTCTACCTCGTAAACGCCGGGGGTATCAAAGGAGTAGTTCCGCAGTGTTTGACCAAACAGTTTAGAGTCTGATGGCTTACCGATTTCCAGTTCGCCCCCTGGTAATTGTAGCTGTTGGTTAATACCTTCTCTAAAGGAATTGGTAAAGTCTACCCCATTGATTCTAATAGAGGTTAAAGTCGGTTCCTGTTGAGTTTCCGCAGGGAAGATACTTTCTACCCGCAAATCAAAACGCTGGTCTACTAACAGAGTGGAGTTATTAGTAGGCCAAATCCTCACCTGTTCAGCCCCTAGGGATTGGGAATGAGCCGGTACTATGGTAAATGACCAGTAGAATATCATTAATAGCATTGCTACTAATGCTGTTTGCCATCGAGTCCAAACAGACCCGAATCCCGAGAAATCCTTCATTTTACTTCCTATTGTGGACGAATAAATGGGTGATGATTATGCTGATAATCCTGGCTATAAGCATCATGTGTAAAGGTAAATTTAATGGGGTTAACCAGATTTTTTTGCGGCTAACATTAAAGATAAATCTTGATTAAATAAGGGATGTAAACGGACTTTTCCTGGTTTTGCGGGACTAGCCAACTGCAAAGTTATATCTGTAATTTGAAAATTGTCCTGGAGGTGAGTATGTAATTTCTCAAGTAGGCGATCGCGTTCTATATTCGTGGCACATTCCACCGTCAAATTGGCACAAAGCATGACTTTTCTGCTGCTAATTGTCCAAATATGCAGCCTCTCTATTTCCACAATTCCTGGGAAACATTCAATGAACTTTTTCACCTCCACCGGATCAATAGATTTAGGTGCATATTCCAGAAAAATCTTTAAACTTTCTTGGATTAAAGGCAATGCACTCACACCGGTAAAAGTTGCCACAACTAAACTAATAGCCACATCAGCCCACCACCAATTCCACAGATGGATAACCACAGCCGCAGCAATCACACCCACAGAACTAGCAGTATCAGCCATGATATGTAGTAAAGCCCCTTTCAGGTTTAAGTCATTGTGAGTATGGGGATGTAAAAAGCTAATATTAATTAGATTGACAATTAAACCGACAATGGCAATTGCCAACATCGGTAAACCTAAAATATTCCCCGGATTTTGCCATCTTTGAACAGCTTCCCAAGTAATAAAGGAGGCAATAGCCAACAAACTCAAACCATTTAACAACGCCGCTAAAACTTCAATACGTTCATACCCAAAAGTTGCTTTCCCCCTGGCTGGTTGCTGGGCTAGGTAACTAGCAAATAGTGATATTCCCAGGGCGGTGACATCAGAAAACATATGTCCAGCATCTGCCTGTAAAGATAAACTTTGACTCCACAGCCCGACAGTCCACTCAGCCACAAAGAAAAAACCCAGCAAGGCTGCTGTTACCAGGAGAACTTTAGTTTTTTGCTCACCTATTGGCACTGTTTGAGAAGCATCATTACAACCACATCTACACCATTCAAGTGAAAGCATTATCCCAACCCAACTAATAGCGCAACGCCATATGTTCGCCCAATCAAAACTCAACTAAAAATCAGTTTGAATAATTCAAACTCTTGAACATAAGAACATATATTTAATTTATGTTGAAAATTTTCTGCTTAATTTAAGAATAGGTAAAGTCCAGAATAAAATTTAGGAAATAAATAATTAAATATCTCTTTTACTCAGGGTCAGATATCCAACCTGTAACCCATTAAAAAATATCCCCGACTATTATTAAGTCGAGGATAGGAAAATAATCTTGACGCTTGTCACCTGTCTAGGATTTAAGTACCAATAATACCGTCGTCATTCTTGGTAATTACCACGGTAGCAGAACGGGGGCGACCGGATGGGCCATGACCTTGACTATGTGGCCAGTTGCTAACCTTGTTGGGTTCTGCAGTAGTACCACCATCACCTGGATGCTGAATATTGATAAACATGGTTCTATGATCCGGTGTAGTAGTCACACCGGTGACTTCACACTCGGTGGGGCTGGTAAGGAAGAGCTTGACCTGTCTAGGATCATTAGGGTTAGCACATAACATGGTGTTACTACCAATGTTAACTAAATTACCAGTACCATCACCGGCGTGGTCAGTTTGAATCCACAGACGACCATAGTAGTCAAACCACAGACCATCCGGTGAACTAAAGTCATCACCGTTAATATTACCCACCAGATTAGCTTCAGGTCTTTGGCTATCACCAGCTAAGACATAAATATCCCAGTTAAAGGTGGTAGCTGCAACGCTGCGTCCAGTCTCCCGCCAACGGATAATGTGACCGTAACGATTATCTGGTCGGGGGTTAGCCGCATCCACAGGAGGACGAGCAGAACCTCCAGGGGTTGTGCCATTTGGATTATTAACAGATGGGGTTCCTGTACCGCGACGAGAGTTATTAGTTAACGTGCAGTAAACTTCAACTTCATTGAATCCACGAATGCGAGGACGCACAGCAATCCACTCTGGGCGGTCCATCATAGTAGCGCCAACTCTGTCCGCAGCCTGTCTGGTTTTAATCAGCACCTCTGCTTGGTTATTAAATCCATTTTCTGGTGTCAGTCCCCGTTGACCCCACACTAGAGGTAGCCATTCACCAGTACCATTGTCATTGAACTTGGCAACGTAAAGAGTACCGTTATCAAGGATATCACGGTTATTGGCACGCACTTTAGGATCGTAGGTACGAGAACAAACGAACTTATAGATATATTCGTTGACATTATCGTCACCTGTATAGAAAGCTAGACGATTGTTGTCATCAACAACATATTGAGCGCTCTCGTGTCTGATGCGACCCATGGAAGTACGCTTAACTGGCCTGCTGTTGGGTTCGTAGGGGTCAATTTCCACTACCCAGCCGAATAAATGGGGTTCCAGGGGATTATTAAAAGCGTCAAAGCGGGGATCAACCTCAGCCCAGCGATAGTAGCTAGAGGCTGCGGGGATACCATAACGTCTTTGTCCATTGATGATATCAGCCTTTTTACCCTCCAGACCTGGAATATTAACTATATCCGCAGTTTGCCCAGATCCAAATGTGCTGTTAGCGAAATAACCTTGGAAGTTCTCTTCACAGGTGAGGTAAGTACCCCAGGGTGTAATGCCATGGGCGCAGTTGTTGAGAGTACCATAGGCAGTGAAACCGTCATTCACCCCAATTTCAATTGATCCATTGGGTTGAATAGAGAATTTCTTAGACCTCATTAACGCATCGCCAGCCGCAGGCCCAGAAACGCGCATCTCTGTATTCCCAGTAATGCGGCGACCATAGCGGGAATTGCGATCAACACTCCAACCACCGCCAAATCTATCCTTAGATATCTCTTGGATGGATACACCATGAGCAGCCTGAGATTTTCTGGCTTTCTCAATGGTCATTACAGTATTACCGTCAGTATGCAAGAAGTGTTCTTGGGTATACTCATGGTTAATACACAGTATTCCCCTACGATTGTAAGCCTGACCTTCTACAGGGACATCTAACCCCGATGTCCGGTTGTAATAGCTTTTTCCTGGTAGAGGGAAGAAGTGCATCCCGTCATGGTTCTCCCCCACTTGTTTTTCTTGGGCTGCTGCATCCTGAGAAGCATCGGGTAGCCAGTCAGGGGCACCAGGCATGATGGGGTCTCCCCAAGCCGATAAAATCCGCGCTGTGTAACCCGGGGGAACACTAACTAAATCTTTCTCTAACAGTCCAGTTTCTGCGTTGCGGAGATTTGGTTCAATACTTTGGAAGCCTATACCAGCAAAGCCAAGCCCACCAGGTACTGTGGATGTGGAAGCAGTTGCTGTTTGCAGCAAGCCGCTGACAGTGGTATCACCTAGAACTGCCAATATAGATGTACTGGCTGCTGTTACCACAAAGCGCCGGCGCTTCATGCTCACCCGTCCAATTACGTCGAGAATTGACTCATTACCGGATGGGTTGATGGTTATGTTGTTCTTCGGATGAAGATGACTTTTCATTTATAGTGACTCCGTTTAATCTTTATAACCAAAGCAATTTAGTTGGCACACTCAAACAAGACTTGAAGGGGATAATTGCAATATCCATTGAGTGGTTTTTACTCTTGTGATAACCAATTACCCATAGGTGAGGAAATTGGAAAATAAGATATTTTCCTCACTGAACATAAGCACCAATATTTTGTCCTCAATTTATGCAATAAAGATTAAAATATGGTTATAAACTGATTAATTTAAGTTTATTAAGTAGCTATATTTGAGAATACTTATGTTTTATTTATCAATTAAAATACTGCTATTACAGCAGCTAAATTTTAGCTACAGGCTTATAATTTAGGTATTTAACCTTTGTTGACATTTATCTTAATTGATGAATATTTTCTAATTTATTGAAAATAATTCTCATTTAATTTTTACTGATAAACATTTATTTAGATATCTTGATTAAGAATAATTTCTGTGCATAGAAAAATACTCTAAATAAATATTAGTAAAATTATTCTATAAACTGCTAAAACTATACTTGATTTATTATTTAATTTATGATTTGGAGTAACTAGGCAAAACTGTGTGACTCCAACTGAACACCCCTATTTTTGATTAAAGCCAGGGGCTGGCTCGCCGCAGTTATCTTGGTCTGTTGTTGTCTTATCCTGGAGATGGGTAATTCTGTTGTGGGTGAGACTGTGTTTTTCAGTGTTGTTATACCGACTTATAATCGCCGACCAATTCTAGAAAAGTGCCTCCGCGCTTTGGAGGTGCAAGAGTTGAGTGGATCAAGTGCATACGAAGTTGTTTTAGTAGATGATGGCTCTACTGATGGCACATTGGACTGGTTGAAAGCACATAAGGAAGAATTTCCCCATGTGCGATGGGTTGAGCAAGACCACGCCGGACCCGCGGCGGCTCGGAATTTGGGGATTTCCCAAGCACGGGGAGATATCATAGTTTTTATTGATAGTGATTTGGTGGTGGTGAAGAATTTTCTGCAAGCCCATGGGGAGGCGCTGGTGCAGGGGCGCAAAAAACTAGGAAGCGATAGGGAAAGGCTACAGGAAGCAGATCGGTTTTTTACATATGGTGCAGTAATTAATACTTGCAATTTCCATGAACCCACGGCTGAACCCTATAAAATCACAGATTTTTCTGCGGCTTTTTTTGCTACAGGTAACGTAGCCATCCCCAAGCATTGGCTAGAGAAGG
This sequence comes from Anabaena sp. CS-542/02, assembly GCF_028331085.1. Classification (NCBI taxonomy): domain Bacteria; kingdom Bacillati; phylum Cyanobacteriota; class Cyanophyceae; order Nostocales; family Nostocaceae; genus Anabaena; species Anabaena sp. CS-542/02. The sequence goes on along the minus strand of NZ_JAQMTM010000086.1, from coordinate 6,425 downwards.
CGGGAATGTTCGATAATAGCTTCCAACTGTATGGTTGGGAAGATTTAGAATTAGGTGTGAGACTGAAAAAATTGGGGCTAAAACTAATTAAATGTCCTGCAGCAGTGGGCTATCATTGGCATCCACCATTTAACTTAGAACAAATTCCCCGTTTGATTGACCAAGAAATTCAACGCGGACGCATGGGAGTTTTATTTTATCAAAAGCATCCCTGTTGGGAAGTGCGAATGATGATTCAAATGACCTGGTTACATCGTTTACTGTGGGGTATTCTCTCCCTGAATGGCTTACTGAATGAGCGGACTATGGCGCCTTTGTTGCGGTGGCTAATTAACTTAGGTAAACCCCAGTTAGCCTTGGAAGTTGCCCGAATTTTCCTTAATTGGTACAACGTTAAGGGAGTTTATGCTGCTTACGCCCAAGTCAGAAACCAGTAAAATTGAGTTGAAATAGTACATTTATTGTGATATGCTCGGAGGGTTGTCTAAACTCGCACATCCAGTAATTCGGGTGTTTCCTCACCTGGGAAATACAACTGGATGGAGGTTGAACCCGAATAGGAGTAAAAAAAATATGCCAGTAGTTTCATTGGCTCAGATGATGGAGTCAGGGGTACATTTTGGGCATCAAACCCGGCGTTGGAACCCAAAAATGTCTCCCTACATTTATACTTCCCGCAATGGCGTACACATCATTGACTTGGTGCAAACTGCCCAGTTGATGGAAGATGCTTATAGCTATATGCGATCGCAGTCTGAACAAGGTAAGAAATTCCTGTTCGTTGGGACAAAACGCCAAGCAGCCGGAATCGTTGCCCAAGAAGCGGCACGTTGTGGCTCTTTCTACATTAATCAGCGTTGGTTGGGTGGAATGCTGACCAATTGGGCAACCATCAAAACCAGAGCAGACCGTCTCAAAGATTTGGAACGCCGGGAAGAAAACGGCGCTCTAGATTTACTACCCAAAAAAGAAGCTTCTATGTTACGTCGCGAGATGGTGAAGCTTCAGAAATACCTGGGTGGGATTAAGAACATGCGCAAAGTCCCCGATGTGGTGGTGATTGTAGACCAACGGCGGGAATATAATGCAGTTCAAGAATGCCAAAAACTGGGACTGCCTATTGTGTCTATGTTAGATACAAACTGCGACCCAGACGTAGTAGATATTCCCATACCAGCTAACGATGATGCCATCAGATCAATTAAATTGATAGTTGGCAAATTGGCGGATGCAATTTATGAAGGTCGTCACGGTCAGCTAGAAACTGACGAATACGAAGATTATGATGGTTCTGAGTATGACGAGGAGTACGAGGAGTACGAAGATGCTGACTCCACCTCTGAGGACGAGGAATAATCATCATCAATCAGCATCTGGCGTTGCTGAGTGTTCAAAGGGGAAGAAACAAGTATGGCTAACGCCATGCTAATGAGAATAAGTATATTATGATTACCCCTCCTCTCTTAAGGGGAGGGGGTGGTGGGGGTGGGGTTCTTCTTTCACCATCTCTATCAGATTTCACAGCTTTTTCTTCCCCAGCCCTGAGTAAGATAGAAATACTCAACACCCGTGAGCGATAACAACTCAAGGTAAAGTTAGGAATTAAGGCAACATGGCGGAAATATCGGCAAAACTTGTCCAAGAGCTACGCCAAAAAACTGGTGCAGGCATGATGGACTGCAAAAAAGCCCTCAAGGAAAATGAAGGCGACATAGAAAAATCTATAGAATGGCTGCGACAAAAAGGCATTGCTTCGGCAGGGAAAAAAAGCGATCGCATTGCGGCAGAAGGTCTAGTAGAGACCTACATTCAACCCAGTGGTGAGGTTGGTGTACTGATAGAAGTTAACTGCCAAACCGATTTCGTCGCCCGTAACGAAGCGTTTAAAGCTCTCGTGAAAAACCTAGCCCGGCAAGCAGCCACAGCTGATAGTGTAGAGTCTTTATTGACTCAGCCCTATCTTGAAGATCAAAGCGTCACGGTAGACCAGTTTATCAAGCAAACCATTGCCCAGCTTGGTGAAAATATCCAGGTACGTCGCTTTGTCAATTTTGCCATCCCAGAAGGTAAAGAAGGTATCGTAGACAGCTACATTCACACTGGTGGTCGAGTTGGGGTTTTAGTAGAGCTTAACGCCGAAACTGATTCAGCAGCTAAGAATGAAGAGTTTCAAACATTGGCGAAGAATGCTGCTATGCAAGTGGCTGCTTGTCCCAATGTTGAGTATGTTAGCATCGAGGAAATCCCAGCGGAAATTGCTCAAAAGGAAAAGGCGATTGAAATGGGGCGGGATGATTTGGCTAATAAGCCGGATAACATCAAAGAGAAAATTGTTCAAGGTCGCATTGAGAAACGCCTGAAAGAAATGACTTTGTTGGATCAGCCTTTCATTCGCGACCAGGGTATTTCTGTGGAAGACTTGGTAAAACAAGTTAAAGGCAAAGTAGGGGAACCTATTAAGGTGAGTCGCTTTGTGCGCTACATCCTGGGTGAAGGTATTGAGAAGCAAGAAAGTAATTTTGCCGAAGAAGTTGCTGCACAAATGGGTGCTAAGTAACTTGACCGGTGGTTATGAGTTATTTTGATAACTCTTTGGTTCTGTAATAACAGGTCAGTGATAATTAACTGGCCTGTGTTTTTTTGGGGTAGTGGTGGGTTGTCGAAGTTAGCGGCTTGACCTAGGGTACACAGATAAGTAAGGAAGATATGGCCAGAGCAATTGAGCTAATTGAACGGGATATTACAGCTTTACAAGAGGCTATCCGGGCGATCGCCAGGTCGCTCCAAAATGCTTATGCTAGTTATTGTCATAGTTTGGGGACAGCTTGCACCAAGCAGTTGATTTTGGCAAGTTACTATCTATGTACTCAAGGGTATCCCGAAAAGTTTCTCAATTTATCCCTGAACCAGCGCCAAAAGTTGCAGCAAGGTATCCGCAATTTGGGTACCCAAGGTGCAGAGTTATTAAGTTCTTATCTCCAAGCTCAAGGGATAAGCTCTGATCAAGTAGATCAAGTAGATGAGGAAGTCAGGGAGATGTTATCTGAGTCATCAGACTTACCTATGAGCAATGTAACTAAAAAAAATTCCCCGCCTGATTTATCCAACCCCATGGAAATATTAGAATGGCAAGAGAGCATAGAAGAATTCATCCAAGGTGTACTGAAAAATATCTCCCGTGAGACAAATCTTTTATTACAAAAATTTTGTATTATAAGCGAAAAAATACCTGAACCTCTTTTAGAAGCAGCTGCGGCTGTTATGGAACCAAATGCCACGCTATCGCTATCAGAAGCATCTGCTCAGGTTATACCAGGGCTACCCAACCTGTTAAACTTGGTGGTGGAAATTGAAAATGAACAAAGTCCGGAAAACTCAAAACTCACACAGGTTATGGCGATTAATCTCCGATTGGCAGAAATGGAATTTGCTGATACAAAACTTTCATCTGATCGTAAACAAATTCGCCCTATTCTAGTTCAACTTCAGAGCGTAGGACGAGATTATCAAAAAAAGCAACGGGAGCGCTCAGTTGCTCAAGCTGAGTCTGCATGGCGCGCGAGTTGGTTTGAGTAGAGATATTCCCATTTACCCCATTCCCCATGACCAGTGACCAATGACCAATGACCAACCAGATTGGGTAAGATTGCAGAAAGCCTTGGCAATAGAAGCAGACCAGGGCTTTACAGACTTGATGGGCAAACAATACCGCTTCAGTGAATTTCTGTGCTTGACTTTTGGGAAATTCCCCGCAGTTTCGCCCTCTACGGAACAAACTACCACCCTATCGCGATCAGAACGTAGCCGTTGGGAAGAACTAGCGGCGAGGTTTGCTAATTATCCCCATCTGGAACTAGAGGAAAGACAGCACTTAGTGGCTGAAACTCGCCGGTATCTCTACCAACTACAGCAAGAACCAAAGGAAACTACCACACAGCCACAGCAGAAATACCAAAGCCAAAATCCTCAACCTAAAACCCCAATTGTAGCAGAGGTGTCTCGGCGGTTAGCGCCTAAGATTGACCAAAAACTCAGTGATTTACCAGAAATAGGCATCCGCAATGCTGAAAAATTGGCAGCGCTGAATTTGTACACGGTGCGTGATTTACTTTACTACTATCCCCGTGACCACATTGACTATGGTCGTCAGGTGAATATCCGAGACTTACAGGGGGGTGAAACAGTTACCATAATTGCCAGCGTCAAGCGTTGTAACTGTTTTACTAGCCCCAAAAATAAGAAATTATCCATTTTAGAATTAGTCCTCAAGGATCAGACAGGCGAAATTAAAATTAGTCGCTTTGCTGCTGGTGCGCGTTTTGCTAGTCGCGGTTGGCAAGAAGGTTTAAAACGCCGCTACCCTGTGGGTAGTATTTTGGCGGCTTGCGGGTTGGTGAAGGAAAGTAAATATGGTTTGACTCTCGATAACCCAGAACTGGAAGTATTAGCACATCCTGGGGATACCATTGATTCTCTTACTATTGGTCGGGTAGTGCCCATTTATCCTCTCACTGAGGGTGTGGTGGCCAATACTGTCAGACAGGCGGTTAGGGCTGCTTTGCCTGCTGTGGTTAACCTGAAAGACCCTTTACCTAAGGGGTTACGGGAAAAGTATGGTTTAATGGAGTTGAAGGATGCGATCGCTAATATCCATTTTCCTGATGAGAGTGCCAGTTTACAAGTTGCCCGTCGTCGTCTAGTTTTTGATGAATTTTTCTACCTGCAACTGGGCTTACTACAACGTCAGCAGCAAGCTAAGGCTATCCAAACTAGTGCTATTATCGCCCCTAAAGGTCAGCTAATTGAGAAGTTCTCGGAAATTTTGCCTTTTCAACTCACAGGGGCGCAGCAACGGGTAATTAATGATATTCTCAAGGATTTACAACAATCCACACCCATGAATCGTTTAGTACAGGGGGATGTGGGTTCGGGTAAAACTGTGGTGGCGGTAATTGCTATCTTGGCGGCGATTCAGTCTGGCTATCAAGCTGCGTTAATGGCTCCTACGGAGGTTTTAGCAGAACAGCATTATCGTAAGTTAGTTAGCTGGTTTAACTTGTTGCATTTACCAGTAGAATTACTCACAGGTTCCACTAAAATTCCTAAACGCCGGGAAATTCACTCGCAGCTAGGAACCGGTGAATTACCTCTGTTGGTGGGTACTCACGCCTTAATTCAAGATACTGTTAACTTCCAGCACCTGGGGCTGGTGGTAATTGATGAACAGCACCGTTTTGGGGTGAAACAAAGGGCGCTGTTACAGCAAAAAGGTGAGCAACCCCATGTGTTAACTATGACGGCGACCCCCATTCCTCGGACTTTGGCGTTAACTATACATGGGGATATGAATGTTAGTCAGATTGATGAGTTACCACCGGGACGGCAAAAAATTCAGACTACTGTATTAACGGGTCAACAACGCCGCCAAGCTTATGATTTAATCCGCAGGGAAGTTGCCCAAGGAAGACAGGTGTATATAGTTTTACCACTTGTGGAAGAGTCGGAAAAGTTAGATTTGCGTTCGGCGGTGGAGGAGCATCAAAAGTTACAGGAAACTGTTTTCCCAGAGTTTCAGGTGGGATTGTTGCATGGTCGCATGAGTGCGGCACAAAAGGAAGCGGCAATTACTAAATTCCGCGATCGCCAAACCCAGATTTTAGTTTCTACCACCGTTGTAGAAGTGGGTGTTGATGTCCCTAATGCAACCGTTATGCTCATAGAAAATGCGGAGAGATTTGGCTTGTCACAACTGCACCAATTACGGGGGCGTGTGGGTCGGGGGGCAGCAAAGTCCTTTTGTTTGTTAATGAGTAGTTCTCGCAGTCCTGATGCTCAACAACGGTTAAAGGTGTTGGAACAGTCCCAGGATGGCTTTTTTATTGCGGAGATGGATATGCGGTTACGCGGTCCGGGGGAAGTGCTGGGAACTCGTCAATCTGGTGTAGCTGATTTTACTTTAGCCAGCTTGGTGGAAGATGAGGAGGTTTTACTGTTAGCTAGACAAGCGGCGGAGAAGGTGATAGAAATAGATGTCACTCTGGAGCGTTGGGATCTGATGAAAGCTGAGTTGAAGTATCGCTATGAGCGGTTAATGGGTGGGGCGATTTTAACTTAATTTATGGCTCAACCACGCTATCACTATCACGGGGTTGAAATGTTAGGCTTTTCATCTCACCTGATAGTTTAATTACTAACATTATAGTTAGAGTGTTTATATACACAACGATTAACGTAGCATAAAAAAGACCTTTACACTCAAAAGTCTTCATAAAACTTAATTACTTAACTATAGCAATCGCCAAGGAGGTTAGGACGCAAAATGCAAGACATCCTCAATGGCATCTCGTAAACAATTAAACTGGTCTAACTTTTTGCGGATTCGACTTTTTAACCAAGACCAGCATTTTTCAATCTGATTCAGGTCT